>JAJZPB010000001.1 GCA_021811365.1 bacterium | reverse complement strand
GATCTTGCTATATTCTGGCCATGAACCTGGCAGAAGAACTGAAAGCCCGCGGGTTGATCGAGCACCACTCCGCACCACCTGAGGAAATATTCGCTTCCCCGAGAACCGTGTATCTCGGCGTCGACCCGTCTGCCGATTCGATGCAAGCGGGCAACCTCGCCGTTGTTCTTCTCATTAAACGTCTCGCGGACGCGGGGAACAAGTTCGTGCTGCTCGTTGGCGGTGGCACCGGAATGATCGGCGATCCGCGCGAAAGCGGTGAACGCAAGCTCGCTGACCCGAACGTAGTAGCAAAAAACGCGAAGGCGATTCGTTCCCAAATGGAGCGGATTATCGGGAAACGCATCAGGGTGGTAAACAACGCTGACTGGCTGCTGAAAATAAAACTTATTGATTTTCTTAGAGACATCGGCAAGCACTTTACCGTCAACGAACTGATCAAGCGAGACATCATCCGCAAGCGCCTCGAAACGCCAGACGAAAGCATTTCGTACACGGAGTTCGCGTACTCGCTCCTACAGGGTTACGACTACCTGGAGCTCAACAAAAAACTTGGCGTTGACCTCCAAATCGGCGGCAGCGACCAGTGGACGAACATACTTTCTGGGGTCGAGCTTATTCGTCGCAAAGAGGGGAAAACGGCGTACGCCTTTACTTGCCCTCTAGTGACCGACGCGAATGGAAAAAAGTTCGGCAAGTCCGAAGGGAATGCGGTCTGGCTCGACCCAAAGAAAACGTCGCCATTCACGTTTTATCAATTTTGGCTCAACCTGCCAGATGATGGTCTTGAGCAGTACTTAAAGATGTACACCTTTATGCCCGTGCAGGAGATTGATCTACTCATGGAGACGCATCGCCGCAATCCGAGTGCGCGTCAGGCGCAAGAAACCCTTGCCAGACTGGTAACCGAGATCGTTCACGGCCCAGCGGCAACCGCTCAAGCAGCCGCAGCAACCGATGCGCTCTTCGGGAACACGCCGTTTGGGAAGCTCTCCCGCGAAGCACGCGCTGTCGCGCTCGCCGAAGCTCCGTCGGTTACCCTTAGTATTCTTCAGCTAGAGCATGGGTTCTCGCTTGCTGAGCTACTTGTGCAAGGTGGCCTTGCAAACTCCAAGTCCGATGCACGTCGACTTATCGAGGCAAAAGGCGTCTCTCTGTCTGGCTTGCCTATTCAAGAGCCCGACCAAAAGCTGTACCGAGGCGACTTCGTTGACGGACATGCGCTTGTCCGTAAAGGGAAACAAGGGGTTCTGGTCGTCGTTTTGAAATAGGCAAACATAAGACCGTTCGATTGTTGTGGATTCTTATTCGGCTGATAGAGAAGTCTATATATAATTGACGTAATGGCTCGCCGCTGGACTTCTGAAGAAGAGGGCGTCTATCGCAAAGAACTACACACGTTGTACGTGACTCAAAATCGAACGATCAGCGAAGTTGCAAGACACCTTGGGATAAGCGAGAAAACGGTGTTCCAGCGACTTGGTCGACTTAACATACCTACTGCACCGAGTCGCAAATCTCGCTACCGCAACCGTCGCCAAGATGTTTCCGTTCCGCCACCTTCTGCGACGCTGGCCGAATTTATAGGTATCCTTCTTGGGGACGGCAGCATCTCTCATTTCCAAACCAAAGTGACCCTTGGATCCAAAGAGTACTCGTACGTACAATATGTTCAGCAGCTGATGACCAAACTGTTCCGTGCGCAAGCGACCATTTTTCAGAAGAACACCGGCCATTACGAGGTGTACCTTGGTTCTACGCAGATCACTACCTGGCTGCTTGCCATGGGTCTAGCGCGAAACAAAGTAGCAGCCCAAGTTGATGTACCGCCGTGGATCATGGCGCGACGGGAACTTGAAAAGGCCTGCCTCCGAGGATTTTTCGATACAGATGGAGGCATTTATGCGCTTCGGTTCGGCGTACAAATATCCTTTAAGAACCGTTCGCTGCCTCTCCTGTGGTCTTTACGCAGCGCCCTGCTCAGGTTAGGATATACACCGTCAGCGGTGAGCGGCAAAGCAGTATATCTAACACGAAGGGAAGACGTCGACCGGTTTTTCACAGAAATTCGGCCGGCAAACCCCAAGCATGTTGAACGATATACTGCATTCCGTAAGGCTTGACGCGTCGGTACTCAAGTGGTCAACGAGGACAGGCTGTAAACCTGTTGACTTCGGTCTACGTTGGTTCGAATCCAACCCGGCGCACACATAGTTGACAATACACACTGTTTAATGTATTGTATTTTTAGCTGCACTATACAGGAGGGCGCTAGATGCACAGTCCGACGGAACGCATTAAGGCACGCCTTATGCGTGAGGCTTGCCGTGAGGTAGCCACGAAGCACAGCCAGGGCCTCCTCGACATCGAGGAGCGCTATTCGTTAGTGCGTACGCACCTCATGCAAATGCACACGAGCGCACCAACGATGACCAACATACAAGATCTTGTCGAGGAGCTTCTTCCGCTTGCTCGCCGCTTCTTAGCTGAGGTCTCATCGATAGCACCACGCGACTATGTCCATCGCCTTTCAGACACAACCGCAGCGCTGTCTAAGACTGCGAAGGAAGCGTTCGAACACTCTCTACTGAAAAGGGAACACGTTCAAACTTTTCTTGAGGTGTTGGAATCGTACCGCAAACGGTGCCTGTCAGAAGGCTACGACCCAACCGGCCTCGTGCCTACCGAAGTCATGCTTCTGGCCGTTGTGATCGAGGCGAACTTCGACACCTACGGAGCAGCGTTCAACGCGGCTGGTTAACCAAACTCAGTGTAAACCGCTCAGCAAGGGAGGCTTAGCCCAACCCTCGCTGAGCGGCCTTTTTTTACCGCGTCAAATGTGTTCGAATCTTGTTCCAGAGGGTGCATTTGTGCTTCTCGTGAGGACGGCAGAGCGCAAGTATCGCGAACGAGCCATCTTGGACAGCTAATGCCCTTTATCGAAAGGTTACAGAGGAGACGCCAATGAACACAAACAAAGGGCATTGTATGCGATTCGTGGCGCCCGTGCTTGGAAAACTAAGGAGGAAGTACGAGTGGTTTGCAAGAAAGTCATGGCCCCGATCAGCAAATCGGGGTCAATGGTAGACATATTCGTGGTATCAGGAAACTGCGGTACTCATCGGAAGGGTAGGCTGAACCAAATAGCCATCCCTCGTCCGCAAGCCCCCAGTAACGCCGTGCGCAGCGGTCGCCGCTTGAACCAGTCGCGCCCGCTCTTCCTCTTCCCGCGTGGCAACACGGGAAGAACACTGACAAGACTCGTTAGAGCATTCAGAAACAAACTCCGCGGGGTTCTTCCCACAGATGTGATGGTGCATTTGAGGTCTCCTTACTGTTTATAGCGATCTTGTGTGGGTGATGACACTAGAACGGAATGTCATCTGTTAACTCGGGTTCGCTGACATCAGTCTCTGCAAGAGAGCCGTCGAATGTCGCTGGATCCACTGGATGGCGCTTACCCATTTGACGAGTCAGATCGTTACGGAATCCGTCACAGTAGTGCAGTTGTTCGGCGCCAAGAGCCACATCGCAGTTCGGACCGAGATTGCTGCTGCAACAGACGCATGCATAGCCATCATAGAGATGGTAGCTTTCCACCCAGTCTCTGCCATCGCAACCACCGCCTCCTATACGGTGCGGGAAGCAATATGCATTGCACCAGCACGTAATTTGCGCGCGCTTTCTACGGGCCATTCTTCGCTCCTCCCCGTACTTCTGGAGCCAGAATAGCATATTCTCCTGCTACAGCATTCTCGCATCCTGAGGCTCAAAGAGAACCAGACGCCACGCTCAATGCCATAGGGCATATTGACACAGAAATGAGCCTATGGTACCTTTATAGTACCCCGAGCGAGGTCGTCAGTACCCCATGAGGCAAGTGTTTTACGGCTTACGCCAGCAAGTAATTGCAGGACATTTTTACAACTAAGCCGTAAAACACTCGTCTTATGCCACACTCGCTCCCGAGGCAGGCCAATGCTGGCACGGAGAGGAGGTACTGCCAGCGACACTATACCCATCTGACCTGAATTGCCTCGGGTCTTTTTTTGTTTATGCACTATGCTCGTTTGAACAGCGTTTTATCGCACCGACCGGCCTTAAAAATCTCTGCGCGCTCTGCAGCGGCTTTCCCACATCGAACCACGCGCACGAAAAGATTTTGAGATAGCCCGAACGCTTATGCTCAGAGAAGTGGGGTATTCCCGCAAAGGCTTGCGGCGAATTCGCGAAAAACAGTCTCTGAAGAGATCTTCTCGAGGTAGCAATCGTATAGATTCAGAATACGTTTCGAGCAGAAGTAGCCTGCCTCGTGCGGATATCGTCGTAACGCACGACCGCTGCGAGTAGACCCTGTGCGCTCAAAGACGCAAGCAACAACCTATGGGATTGTGGTATCTTTTCCGCATGACCCACAAGCCTGTGCTTCTTTCAGCCATAAAACCGACTGGAGACCTCCATATCGGCAACTACTTCGGCGCCATGCGTCAGCAAGTCGAACTCACCAAAGAAGGGAAGTACAAGCCCTTTATTTTCGTTGCCGACTACCACGCGCTCAACTCGGTACAGAACGCCGAGGAGATGCGTCGCCGCACTCGCGAACTTGTAACGGCATACCTCGCCGCTGGACTTAACCCGGAGGAGGTCGTGCTCTTTCGTCAGTCGGACGTTCCTGCTCACACCGAACTCTGCTGGATTTTCGACAGCATCACGACCATGCCGTACCTCATGCGCGCGCATGCGTTTAAAGACGCTGAAGCGAGAAGCAAAGAGATTAGCGTAGGCACTTTCAATTATCCAATGCTCATGGCCGCGGACATTCTCCTCTACGATGCTGCAGTCGTGCCGGTGGGGCAGGATCAGAAACAGCATGTAGAGTTTGCGCGCGATACAGCCGAAAAGTTCAATCGGATTTTCAATCAAGACGTATTTAAGCTTCCCGACGCATACATCATGCCTGAGGTCGCGGTAGTACCCGGAACCGACGGCCAGAAGATGAGCAAGAGCTACGGCAACGTCATTCCGCTTTTTGGCTCGAGTGAGGAGCTCAAGAGACGCGTCATGAGCATTGTTACGGATTCGTCCGGCAGCATTCCGCAGAACGTGTACGCAATACATACGCTCGTGCGAAGCGATGCAGAGCTCAAACCTATCTACGAGGAGCACAAGGGCAGCTACAAGGAGCTCAAGGAGCTCCTGTACGCAGACCTTGAGCGCTATCTTGGCCCCATGCGCGCCAAATACGAAGAGCTCGCAACCAGCCCAGATATCGTTGACGAGGTGCTTGAAGCAGGGAAGCAAGAAGCGCGCACGGTTTCTGAAGCAAAAATGGACCAGGTGCGCGCTGCCATCGGCGTACGTTAGCGGACGCCAACGCAAAGAAACACAGCGAGTGTGGTATTTTAAAGCCTATATGGAGCGTACACGCATCGTGGAGTTGGGTAGCAAAGTGGGGCAAACGGTGAGCGTCAGCGGCTGGGTCGACGTCCGTCGCGACCAGGGGAAACTGGTCTTTTTTGATTTTCGTGATGCCTCTGGGTATGTGCAGGGCGTTGTCCTTCCCGGCTCGCCCGCAATGGAAACAGCTAAAGATATCCGCAACGAATATGTCGTACGCGTTGAGGGAAAGGTGAACAAGCGTCCGGAGAAAAATGCTCAGGCTGATAAGCAGAATGGCGACATCGAGCTCGAGATTCTCGGGATCGAGATTCTGAACGCCTCAGAGCCAATGCCGTACGACATTACTGGCGATACGCTGCCAGTAGACGAGAGCGTCCGCCTCAAGTATCGCTATCTCGACCTACGCAACCCTCGCATGCAGCGTAACCTGCGCATGCGCGACAAGATTGTCTCCTTCTTCCGCGACTATATGCACGCACACGGCTTCGTCGAAGTCGAAACGCCGCTCATGATGAAGGGCACACCAGAGGGGAGCCGTGAGTACGTGGTACCAAGCCGTCTTGAGCCAGGTAAGTTCTATGTCTTGCCGCAGTCTCCCCAGCAGTTCAAACAACTCCTCATGGTGGGCGGCCTCGAGAAGTACTTCCAGATTGCCCGCTGCATGCGGGACGAGGACACCCGCGGTGACCGCCAACCGGAATTCACTCAGCTCGACTTCGAGATGTCCTTTGTCGAACAAGAGGACGTGCTTTCCTATACCGAGCCAATGTTCATTGAGCTCGTCAAGGCACTCTATCCGGAGAAACACATTACCCAGATTCCATTCCCACGCCTCACGTACGCGGAATCGATGGGGAAACACGGCAATGACAAGCCCGACCTTCGTAAGGACAAGAACGATCCAAATGAACTAGCGTTTGCGTGGGTGGTGGACTTTCCAATGTTTGAGAAAATGGACGATGGCTCTATCCAGGCCGCGCATCATCCTTTCTGCTCCGTAAAGCCTGAGGACCGCGAGAAATTCCTGAAGGGCGAAGACCTCTTCTCAATCCGCGCTAACTCATACGACCTGGTGCTTAATGGATACGAGCTTTCCTCCGGCTCCATCCGCATTCACACCCGCGAGGAGCAGGCGCAGGTGTTCAACTTGCTCAATATCAGCAAGGAAGAGCAGCAGGCGCGCTTTGGACACATGCTCGAAGCGTTCACCTACGGCACACCGCCACACGGCGGTTTCGCGCCGGGTATCGACCGCATCGTGATGCTCCTCGAGAACCAACCGAACATCCGCGAGGTTATCGCGTTCCCAAAGACCGGAGAAGGGAAAGACCTCATGGCCGGTGCACCGGCCTCCATAAGCGAACAGCAACTCCAGGAACTTTCGATTAAGCTCGACCTCCCTCCGGCGAAGTAGGGCTTGCTATACTGCGCGCATGGAACCGAGCGCGCTCAAAACAGGCTTCCACATCCAAACGGAGAGCTACCACGGCCCATTCGAGCTTGCGCTCGAGCTTATCGAAGCCCGCAAGCTGCTCGTTAACGAGCTCGCACTTGCGCAAATCACCGACGACTTCATCGCGCATGTGCGCGCACAGGAAACGTTTCCAGTAGAAGAAACCGCAAACTTTATTCAGATTGCGGCAACGATGCTGCTCATAAAGTCGATATCGCTCATCCCCGACCTTTCGCTGACCGAAGAAGAAAAAGAGGACGTGGACGATCTGACACGACGTCTTGCTGCATACGAGAAAGTCCGGGAGGCGGCGCGCGCGCTCGGCCGCGTGTTCGATTTAACGCCGCTATTGCCGCCCGGAGAACGCGCTCCTGAAGTGCTGTTTGCGCCGTCGCGCGACCTTTCCGTCGCAGCGCTTGAGGCAGCGCTTACCCGTGTCCTTGCCGCGCGCGCAGAAGCCGAAGAGCTGCCCGAGGCACGCGTACGTTCAACGGTTTCTATAGAAGAAATGATGGATCGTCTCGCCACTCGAGTACAACGCGCCCTCTCGCTTTCATTCCGCGATTTCGCCGGCCCTGCTACCGAAAAAATAGAGGTAATCGTCTCATTCCTCGCACTCCTTGAGCTCGTAAAACAGGGAACGGTAGCGGCCGAACAAGGCGACCGACACGGCGACATCCGCATATCCCACGCGTCGCCCCAGACGTTCGCGCCACGGTACGAATGACGTCCTAAAGTCGCGCCCACGCCAGCTCGTTGCCTCAGCTGGCAGTGTGGCGGTATCATAGAGCAATGACTAGCCCTTCGGCAGCGCTCGAGGCCGTCCTATTTGCCGCAGGAGGACCCCTTTCCAAAAAACGCCTAGCTGCGCTTCTTTCAATGAGCGATGCTGATATCAGCGCAGCTTTGCTACAGCTTTCCGAACACCTTACCGGCCACGGTTTGGCGCTCGTCGTTTCAGAAGAAGACGCAGAGCTGCGCACCGCACCGGAGGTGTCTGCGGTTATAAAAGCCTTCCGCGAAAGTGAGACGAGCCGCGACCTTGGGAAAGCGAGCCTTGAGACGCTTGCGGTTATTGCGTATCGCGGCGGAGCGACTCGCAGCGAAGTCGACTGGGTACGCGGCGTTAACTCAACCACTTCCGTACGCACGCTGCTGCTACGCGGGCTTATCGAAGGAAAAGAGGATGGCACAGATAAGCGCCGCATGCGCTATGTGCTTACCACGGAAGCACTTGCGCACCTTGGTCTGCGCAGCCTAACCGAACTCCCGCGCGCAGAGGAACTCGGCGCGCAGGCCGAGTCGCTTGTCGAAGCAGAGCAGGAGCGTGAGCACGCATAACTATGGAAGTCACCGAGTTGCGCAAGATTGCTCAGGATACCCGCATGATGCGGGAGGCGAGTGCGGCGTTTTTGCTTGCAGCAGCTGTGCTTGGACTTTTTGTGCTTCTGCCGAAGCCTGCGCCACCGCGAGTAGTTTCCGTAGCGGTACCCGCTGCCACTAGCACGCCGGATGCGTTCAGTAACGTGCCCATCACCGCAAAGGCAGCGATTGTCTACGACCTCGTTACACACAAAGTGCTCTACGCAAAAAATGACCGCGCGCAATTACCACTCGCATCCCTGACCAAGCTCATTACTATGTATGCGGCGTTCAAGGAATTCTCCTCCTCGACGCCAATCACTATCCCCTCAAACGTGCTGGGCCTTTCTGAGCCGCACGCGTTCACTCCAGGGCAGGTGCTGCCGCTCGATACGCTCTCCCGCCTCACTCTAACGGGTTCGCTAAACGATGGCGCGGCAGCGATCGCGGAAGCAACAGCTGCACGCGAGTCACGCAGCATCCACGCCACCGCTGCTGCAGTGGCACAGGCGCTTAACCTCGATCAAACATTCGCACTCAACGGTAATGGACTTGATCTGAGCACTGCCATTTCCGGTGGGTATGGGTCGGCGCACGACCTTGCCATACTGGCGGGTGCCTTTGCTGCGCTTGAGCCCGGGGTCGCTTCAGCAACGACGCATCCCTATGCGACGGGCACCGATCTTGCGGGGCAGCAGTTCACCATTAAAAATACCGACCATTTTGTCGAAAATATTCCCGGTCTGCTTCTTTCAAAAACAGGCTACACGGACCTCGCCGGAGGGAACCTGGTGTTAGTTCTGGATGTCGGCGTGCAGCACCCGATAGCCATTGTCGTCCTGGGATCGACTGAGAAGGCGCGATTCACCGATGCTATGGCGTTACTCGACGCTACTTTTGCACACTTTGCGGGAGTTAAGTCTCTCTAGTATCTGCCATGGTCAGCACTGCCGCACGCATCTTAGTTCCCTCAGCCACAGCGTTTGTCTTGGGTATTGGTTTTGCGCCGTTCCTTGCGGGAATCTTGTACCGAGCAAAAGCGTGGAAAAAGAAATCCGGGAAAGAGACCGGCATGGGCGGGGGAGGGACGCCGATTTTTAACGCGCTTCACAAAGAGCGGGAAGTGTCGACCCCTCGCATGGGCGGCATTCTCATTTGGGCGTCTGTGCTCGCGACTGCACTACTGTTCTGGGTGCTCGCTCAAACGCTCGGCTCGTACTGGCCGATGCTCAACTTTGTAGACCGGCGCGAGACGTGGCTACCACTTTTTGCGCTCGCCGCAGGAGCTCTGGCGGGCCTTATTGACGACTTTCTTGAAATAACCGAGGGGCGTGGCGGCCTCCCGCTTATACGTCGGCTCGCCATCGTAGGTACGATCGGGCTCGTGGGCGGCTGGTGGTTTTACGCGAAGCTTGGCGTATCTGCGGTCGGCATTCCGTTTGCCGCACCACTCGCGCTCGGGTGGTTTTTTGTACCGTTCTTTGCTCTTGTGACGCTTGCAGTATATGCCGGAGGAACCATCGACGGCATCGACGGACTCGCGGGCGGCGTCTTCTCTATTATTTTTATGACGTACGCGGGCATTGCCTTCGGCGAAGGGCAGGTGCAGCTCGCCGCTTTTTCGGCCACCACCGCGGGCGCAACCCTCGCGTTCCTCTGGTTTAATATCCCGCCTGCGCGCTTTTATATGTCAGAAACCGGAAGCATGGCGCTTACGCTTGCGCTTACCATGACTGCCTTTGCCTCAGATAGCATCGCACGCGGCGTCGGTGTTTTTATATTGCCGTTGGTAGCGCTTCCGCTCACCGCCACCGTGCTTACCACCCTGATGCAAGTATTCTGGAAAAGAGTTTTCCAGAAAAAACTCTTCCTCGTCGCCCCAATCCACCACCACTTTGAAGCGCTCGGCTGGCCCGCCGCGAAGGTAACAATGCGCTACTGGGTCATCACCATCATAGCTGGCGTACTTGGTCTCGTAACCGCGCTGGCAGCGCGCCTACCATGAAGTTTGCTGCGGGCGACCGTGTTTTTTTTCTGCTCGTGCTTGCGCTTTCCTTTGCGGGAATAGCAATCTTCTCGTCGGCTGCACTCGGTCTTCTTGCGCGTTCAAATGCGTCGGTGTCGCATGAGATTTTGCTTCAGGTCACGCTCGGCCTTGGCCTCGGCTATATAGGACTGATTATCGCGCGCCTTACGCCGCTGTCGCTGTTGCGGCGGTATGCTCCGTATCTTTTTGGAGCATCGCTTCTTTTTACAATGCTCGTCTTTGTGCCTGGGATCGGCCTCCATGCAAATGGCGCGACGCGCTGGATAAATGTCGGATTTACTACCATTCAGCCCGCTGAGTTCCTCAAAATTGGATTCGTGCTCGTGATGGCGTGGTGGCTTGCGCAATATGCTCGACGGCTCAAGGATCCTAAAGTCGGGCTCGGCCCGTTCCTGGCGCTATGCGGCGCGCCAGCGCTGCTATTACTCGCTCAGCCCAACACCTCGACCACCATGGTGGTTCTAGTCACGGGTGCCGCAATGTACTTTGTCGCGGGCGCGCCCTGGCGCGATTTCGGCGTTCTGGCGCTGCTGGTTGTCCTCGTGCTTGGCGCGGTGATACTTTTCCGGCCCTATGTGCTCCAACGCGTAAAAACATTTATTAACCCCGGCGTACACTCGCTCGGCGCAAGCTACCAGATTCAACAGTCGTTGATCGCCGTTGGCTCCGGACGCATCCTCGGTACCGGGTTCGGCCAGGGCGCAGAGAAATTTGACTACCTTCCGGAGCCGGATGGTGACTCAGTTTTTGCTGTGTACGCAGAAGAAACTGGTTTTCTGGGTGCGCTTCTACTTCTTGCTCTTTTCGTAGGACTAGCCGCGCGCGGACTTGTTATTTCGAGTAACTCGCACGACCTTTTCGGCGGACTACTCGCCTTCGGCTTCTCATTCATGATTATCATTCAAGCCTTCGTTAACATTTCTGCCATGCTCGGCATCATACCGCTTACGGGCATTCCTCTGCCGTTTGTTTCGCATGGCGGTACGGCGCTCGTTGCCATTCTCATCATGTGTGGTTTTGTGCTAAACGTCGCGTCGCGGCAAGCGGCTGAAAAGCTGATATAGTAAACCCTGTTATGAGGATCGTCTTCACGGGAGGAGGATCGGGTGGACATTTCTACCCGATTATTGCTATTACGGAGGCAATCAGAGACCTCGTGCGAGAAGAGCACCTCATTGACCCGGAGCTGTACTACCTTGCTCCCATGCCATTTGACGAACAAGCGCTTTTTGAAAACGGTATCGGATTTATAAAAATCAGGGCAGGGAAGGTGCGGCGCTACACGTCGCTCCGCAACCTGACCGACGTGTTTGCGACTCTCAGCGGTACGCTCCACGCGGTCTCAACACTCTTTCGCCTGTATCCGGACGTGGTCGTCAGCAAGGGCGGGTATGCGAGCGTGCCCACGGTGCTCGCTGCGCGCCTGCTGCGCATACCTATCGTTATTCACGAATCCGACGCAAAACCCGGACGCGCGAACCTGCTCGCCGCGCCGTTTGCAAAGAAGATCGCCATATCGTTTGAGAGCGCTGCCAAACTCTTTCCACCGAAAGTCCAAAGCAGAATAGCTCGAACCGGCATTCCTATTCGTAAGGCGCTCTTGCACGCTGAAGCCGAAGGGGCCGTGCAGTTCCTGCAGCTCGAAACGGGCGTGCCCACGGTCTTTATTATCGGTGGCTCGCTTGGGTCTGCGCGCATAAACGAGGCGATTCTTTCAGCGCTTCCGGACCTGGTTGCATTTTCGAACGTAATTCACCAAACCGGTCCTGCACACATTGAAAGCGTCGAATCGCTTGCAAAAGTGATACTCGTCAAAAGCGAGCACGCGAACCGGTACCATCCATTCGGGTATCTCACAGAGGTTGCGATGCAGCGGGCCGCTGGCGCAGCTAGCATCATCGTATCCCGCGCTGGCGCGACTTCCATTTCCGAAATAAGCCTCTGGCACAAGCCGGCCATCCTCATACCTATTCCTGAATCGGTAAGCCACGACCAGAAAACAAATGCGTATGCATTTGCTCGGACGGGCGCTGCGACCGTTATCGAAGAGGAAAACCTTACACCGCACCTCCTCGTATCCGAAATCCATCGCATACTACTGTCTCCGGACATTGCTCGCAAAATGGCCGCAGCATCGGCAGGCTTTACCGACCCTGACGCAGCGCGTATTCTCGCTCGCGAAGTTCTTGGTATCGCTCTTTCGCACGAATCGTGATAGTACCTCGATATGGCTGATGCACACACCGTTGTTACTCGTATACCACCTTCGCCCACGGGCCGGCTGCACATCGGCACTGCGCGAACGGCGCTCTTTAACTACCTATTCGCGCGCCACCATGGTGGCAAAGTCATTTTTAGAAGTGAAGATACCGACCGTGCCCGCAGCACGGCTGCGTTCGAGCAGGAGATTATCGATGGACTCCACTGGCTTGGCCTCTCCTGGGATGCGTTTTCGCGCCAGAGCGAGAATGTAGCACGATATACTAATCTTCTTAACAACCTACTCGAAGAAGGGAAGGCGTATCTCTCAGTTGAACACGCCAAAGACGATCCGTCGCGCGAAGTCGAGATCATCCGCCTGAGAAATCCTGGCAGGTCCATCACGTTCCGTGACGAAGTGCGTGGAGCTATTACCTTTGACACGACCGAGCTCGGCGACTTTGTCATAGCGCGCTCGCGCACTGACGCGCTCTACCACTTTGCGGTAGTTGCTGATGACTACGAGAGCGGCGTTACCCACGTCATTCGCGGCGATGACCACATTTCCAACACGCCACGCCAGATTCTCATCCAGGAAGCAATCGGGGCGCCTCGGCCCGTGTACGCACACCTTCCGCTAATTCTGGACGAAAAGCGCGCCAAAATGTCTAAGCGTAGCGGAGACGCCATCGCAATAATGGACTACCGAGCGGAAGGATTCCTGCCTGAGGGCCTGGTAAATTATCTCGCGCTTCTTGGCTGGAGTCCCGGCACTGACCAGGAAGACTTTTCGCTGGACGAACTTGTTGAAGCATTTACCCTTACGGGCGTACAAAAAGGAGGTGCTGTGTGGAATCGCGACAAGCTGCTTTCCGTAAATCAGCGGTGGATGCGGAAGCTCACCGATGCGGCATTTATTGAACGCGGGGGACTAGCGGAGAAGAGTCTTGACGTAGCGAAACTCAATAAAGTTGTTCCCTTGCTTAAAGAAAAAGCACACACGATGGGGGAGGCGCGTACCCTACTAGAAGGCGAACTCGCTCTTCTTTTCAGCACCCCTCAGTTAGACATAGCAAAACTAACCGCAAAGGAACCCGCAGATCGCCCGGGCATCACCGCCCAACTCCTGTCAGATACTGCTGCGGTCCTCTCAAGCTTGCCCGAGGAGCCAAGCTCCGAAGAGACCAAGATGCTCCTCATGCCACGTGCTGACGCTGAGGAAGCAAAAGGTAAGGGCGGCCGCGGTGCGCTTCTTTGGCCGCTGCGGTATGCGTTGTCGGGCCAAGAGCGTTCAACGGACCCGTTTACGCTCATAGCGATCCTCGGAACAGCGGAATCTATTCGGCGCATTCAGACCGCTTCCGCTCGGCTTATCGCGCAGCACCACGCCGAGTAGACAATAGGTACACGAGGCCAGTATTGTTTTGCGACCCAGTGGGTTAGTATGTAGCGGTAAGGGGGAATGCGCAAAAGATATATTGTGCGCACTTTATAGAGAGACACCGACCTACTCCCTAGCCCTTCATTGAGCTCAAAATAATAATGTCGACAAGCGACCAGCAAAAAATAAGACGGTACGCAAGCGGTCCCCTTCTATTTCCCCCTCTGTTCAATTTCGCTAGTTTTCTGCGCGTTAATTCTCAAGTAACTACGACGTCTTAACTTTCTCAAGAATGTACTCGTACGCCTCATCAACCGTATCGACGATGTGGTACAAGTCTTCGTCTTTTTCGTCTATCGTATGGTTTTCGCGATACAGCGTCTGATTAATCATCGACGAGATCTGTTCCCAGTACGCCTTTCGGATACACACCACCGGCACTTTGCGAATCTTCCCAGTTTGGATTAGCGTAATAATTTCAAAAAATTCGTCGAGCGTTCCGAAGCCGCCAGGAAAGTAAATGTACACTTCGGACGCGTAGGTGAGCATAACCTTCCGTACGAAAAAATGATTGAATTCGAGTTTGTCGGTCAGGTAGGGGTTGTAGTGCTGCTCGTGCGGGAGCCGGATATTGAGACCGACTGACGACCCGCCCGCCTCAAAAGCGCCTTTATTTGCCGCCTCCATTATCCCGCCGCCACCACCGGTAATGATGGTGAAGCCCCGTTTGACTAACTTAGCAGCGAGCTGTGTAGCCTCCTCGTAGACGGCGTCTCCGAGGCTTGCCCGCGAGCTGCCGAAGAACGTTGCGGCAAGCCCATACCGCCGAATAGTCTCAAACCCTTCGATAAACTCGGACATAATCTTAAACACACGCCACGACTCAACCTTGTTTGGCTTACAGACAAGCAGCGGCTGATCTTCGGGCATTGTGCGGCGTCCTTCGTGTACCGTCGCAATAAGCGTCCGCGCATGCGCGTCTAACCGCTCGCTTTGAGCATTCGGCGACGCGGTGTTCGGCACAGGGTGGGGAGTAGCATCGTCCATGTGAATCTTCTTCCCTTTCAGTGTACCAGATGCAAAGAGGTTACAGACCGTCGCAGTTACTCGCCGGTGAATATCCTTGCATCTTTGCTTGGGTTTCGCTCGTAAACCAAACTCTGTTTGCTTCGGATATACGGTCCGCGCCGCCACACCACGGCAGGTAGTACTTCGACCCATTGCGCGAGGCGACGACCAAACCGTCAGAACTCGTCGCGACATCCGGCGCAACCCCGATATGAACGGCGCGCTGTGCGGCAGCGCCCTCCCCCGTCACATACCCGAGACCAAAGCTCGCGAGCGCAACGAGCACAAGGACCGCGAGCACAAGCACATCCCGGGGGACCTTTCCGAGCTTGACTTTGCACTTCTCCCGCAGGTCTGCTATCATAGGCTGGTAAAACTATACCACCATGGCATCAACAAAAGCAGCCGGATCAACAAGAAACCTACGCGATTCTCAGCCGAAATACCTCGGCGTGAAGCTTGCGGACGGCGCCCAGGCGCGTCCAGGTATGATCATCGTCCGCCAACGCGGCACAAAAATTGAGGCTGGAACGAACGTTCGTGTTGGTCGTGACCACACCCTTTTTTCAATGGTCGAAGGCCGCGTCTCCTTCACCTCGCGCCGTAAGCGCAACTTCGACGGAACAATCGTTCGCAAGCGCGTTGCTAACGTCTCTTAAAGACAGTGGTAGTACGCAGTAGCGTACACAAAAAAGGGCCGCTGATGCTGCCCTTTTTTGTGCTTAAATTTTATTTTTCGTACTCAAATCCGGCTTCCACCTCCGTGATTACTCCGCTTCCACTGCAAGAGTAAACTCACCGAACGCCTCGCCTACCGCCACTGGCACACGGAATTCACCCGCTTCTTTAAAGGGCCGCTCGATACGGAGCGCGTCTGCAGGCAACTCAACATGCGCTTGATCCTTAATGGCAGCCATAATCTCTTTTTCTCCCACCGCATCATAGAGATGTCCCTTTTCATTTACTTTCGACTTCACCACGATGCGCGACGAAGCAAGTGTTGCAAGATTCTGCGCAACCAGTTGCGCAGTAAGCGCCTGACGCTCAGAGACACGCGCTTTGCGTGCGGCAGCGACACCCAGGGCTCCGCCCGTGGCTACAACGGCGATTTTTTTTGGGATCAAATAATTGAGCGCAAAACCATCGGCAATTTCAATAACTTCGTTGGCCCGGCCGACGCCCTTTGCATCTTTAAGCATGAGTACCTTCATGTGTCGATACTACCAGTGCATTTGCTTTTACGCAATATTTCGCCTACATACAAGGGCGTTAGGCACGCATGAAGCGCTGAACGCGTCTCCCCTCCCCTGTCTCCACCACAGCAAGCCAGTTTTGGAGCGGCCGGATGAACGTAAGCTCGTCGCCGTAAAGCGCTCGGTATACTACGGCGACTTCTTCCGTCGCTTCGACGATTGCAAGCGCTGTCACCTCATATTGTCGGGCCGGATGTTTGTAGTGTACATACCGCGCGCCCACTGCAACGTACCGCGCCGCTTCTTCAAGCCTGCGCACCAGTTCGCCAGTAGCCGCATGCCCCATCGGATTTTTTACTTACCGGTTGTGAGGAACTGCACGGCGCGCTGCATCTGCGGATCAATACCCGCATTCGCATCGCTCTGGGTGTACGGAACGACGATGTCAGGCGTAATACCGTTGCCCATAATCCACGCGCCGCTCGGCGTAAGCCATCGGGCCACCGTTACTTTCAGCGAGCCGCCGCCAATCGGAATGAGCGTCTGCACCGAACCTTTGCCAAACGATTTAGTGCCCACCAGAGTAGCAACGTGGTTGTCTTTAAGCGCCCCCGCGAGAATCTCAGAAGCCGAAGCGGATCCGCCGTCGATAAGCACTACAACTTTGGTTCCCGCCGGCACGTCGTCGTAGCCGAGACTTGTGTAGACCTGCTTCGGCTGTTTGCCGCCATAGTCCTCAGTGACGATGGTCGCGCCCTTGGGCAGGAAGTGGCTCGCAATGTGTACGGCTGCGTCGAGATAGCCGCCGGGGTTACCGCGCAGGTCGATGACAAGCTTCTTGCTGCCGGATGCCTTAAAACGGTTGAAGGCTTGGTCGAAAAGCTGCGCGGAGTTCGACGTGAACTCGTAGAGCGCGATGTGGTAGACCCCGGTTTTCTGATCCAACCCGTCATTGGTTTCCGGAACCTGAATCGTTTCGCGCGTGACTTTGATGTCTAGCGGAGTACCGTTACGCACCACCGAAAGGTCAACGACTGATCCCGCGGGTCCGCGAATTGCCGCTACCGCCGCATCGAGCGACATACCCTGCGTAGACGTGCCATTGATTGCCATGATTTGGTCGCCTGATTTAACGCCTGCCTTTTCAGCGGGCGTACCTTTGAGCGGCGCAATGACCGTAAGTACGTTGCCTTTCATGTCTATCTCCATACCCACGCCGGCAAAGCTTCCGGAGATGTTGTCGGAAAATGCTTTCGCCTGGGTCGGAGGAAAGAAAACCGTATACGGGTCACCGTAGGAAGCAGCGAGACCTTGTATTGCTCCGTAGACGCGGTCCTGCACGCTCGGCATCGTCGTGGAAGCGTGCGTTATGACGTAATTGTCCTGCAAGGCGTGCCATGCTTCCCAAAAGTCCGTGAGGTCAACATTTTGGACCGGATTTGGATTAAGCCCGCTGCCGATAATCGGCACCTGCGCAACTGCCGCCGCAACCGAGCCGTTACCCGCAAGCCCAACGCCCAAACTGAAGAATGCCGCCGCGACAAGCACATACGCGGCAGCATGAAGCACAAGAGATCGTCTTGGAAACCGTTTCGAGTCGGGAGTGGTTTGCGTTTCGTCATCCATATGTGTTATGCGCCCTAGCATACCACGCACACTTCTCACGGAAAGTGTACAGCGGCTGTCCACCAAGGCGCGATAGGCTCACTGTGCGAATTTAGAGACGACTAGCAGGACGCCTGTGCTGTCCGCGTATCGAGACGCCGAACTGCCGCTACCTCGCTTCAAGGCGAACCACGTGCTCGTGCTATGCTTTGTAGCGATGCTATTCCGGCATAAGTACTCTGACGGCGTGTGGATTGATCTTGAGCAACCGTCGCAGGACGAGGTACGCGCGTTTGCGCTCGAGTTCGGAATAAGTGAACGCATTGAATCGGAACTGCTCTCCCCCACGCTTTCGCCGCTCTTTACATGCGATGGTGAAGCTGCTCTCTTGGTCATGCACTTCCCGTCGCACGGCCACGAGGACGGCACCGCTAAAGACCAAGAAATTGACTTCGTCGTGGGAAAGCACTTTGTCGCGACAATACGCTACGAAGTAGTCGCACCGCTCTACCATCTGCAGAAGCTACTTGAAACCCAGCAGCTTCTGAACGCCGATATGGCCTTGTCGACCGACGAGCTAATCGAAATTCTCTTCGCGCATCTCTATGCGTCGATTCGCGAGCACACTAACCATGTCGCAGGAAGACTCGTTCGCGTTGAAGAACAGATGTTTAGCGGCCAAGAGCGCTATACGGTACGCGCAATATCAGTAGTGAGCAGGGAGTTTCTTCACCTTGAAGCGGCGCTCGCAAACCAAGAGGGCCCGCTAGCGCGTTTTTTACATCAGCTTGCAGAACCGGCTTTCTTGGGGAGCTCCTTCACGGAACGCGGAACGCGTATCGTTTCCGAGCGGCAACAGGTCGAACATGTCATCCGCACCCATCGCGCCGTTGCAACGGAGTTGCGAGAAACCAACACATCCCTTCTTGAGGCGCGCCAGAATGCGATTATGAAAACGCTGACCGTCATTACGTTCTTGGTGCTTCCGCTTGAGCTCATTACCTTTATCTTTTCCATGCATCTGCCCGGAACGCCGCTGGCTCAGAACCCGGATGCGTTTTGGATAGTGATTGGCATTATGGGTATCATGCTTGGGTTCCTCGCGCTGTACTTTGCGCGTAATCGCTGGATTTTCTAGAATACCAGCATGTCTCTCTTGCGCCGCCTCTTTTCAGGTTCCTCACCAAAAAACGCCCGCGGCACACCGCAGATTTTTCTCACGAACACGCTCACCAGCAAAAAGGAACTTTTTGTTCCACTGAAGCCCGGGAAAACACTGTTATACTCGTGCGGCCCTACCGTGTACGGCCCGGCACACATCGGGAACCTGCGCTCCTATGTTTTTTCCGACACGCTCGTCCGGGTCCTTGAGGCGGCGGGCTACCGCGTGCAGCGCGTCATCAATATTACCGACGTGGGCCACCTTGTAAGCGACGAGGACGACGGCGAAGACAAAATGGCCATAGGGGCCGCGCGTGAGCACACAAGCCCTGCGGCCATAGCCGACCGCTATACGAAACGTTTTGTCGACGATTTGCACGCGCTCAATATAGATACCGAAGAAATCCGCTTCCCGCGCGCGACCCAATATATTCGCGAACAAATTGCGCTCGCCCAAACGCTTGAACAAAAGGGATTCGCGTACCGGATCGCAGATGGCCTCTACTTTGATACCGGAAAGTTTCCCGGATACGGCAAGCTCGGAAATTTCTCTTCCGCGGATCTCGAAGCGGGCGCGCGTGTTGCTGTTGCACATGGCAAACGTCACCCGACCGATTTTGCGCTCTGGCGTGCTGCTAAACTGCACGATCTTCAACAGTGGGATAGCCCGTGGGGAAAAGGAAACCCTGGCTGGCACCTCGAATGCTCAGCCATGAGCCGTTCCCTTTTGGGCACAGAAATAGACATCCACACGGGCGGCGAAGACCACATCCAAGTGCACCACAACAACGAGATCGCGCAGTCTGAAGCGGCAAGCGGACGCCGGTTCGTTCGGTACTGGATGCATAACGCCTTCCTCACAATGAACGGTGAAAAAGCTTCGAAGTCGCTTGGGAACGTGGTGTACCTCTCCGATATTACTGAGAAAGGTTTCGACCCTCTCGCGCTACGCTACTTCTACTTGCAGGCGCACTACCGCACACCTCTCTCCTTCTCGTGGGCCGCCCTCGAGGCAGCCCAGAGCGCACTTGATACCCTGCGGCGCATCACCGCTGACATTGGCGCGGAGTCAAACAGAAAGAGCACGCATTCGGAAGCACGCGAACGATTTCTCGCCGCAATGCGCGACGACCTCGCCACGCCGCAAGCATTGAGCATTCTCTGGGAGTCACTGAGAAGCGAAGAGTATCACCCGCGCGAAAAATGGGGGCTCATACTGGATGCGGAGGCGCACTTAGGGCTCGCGCTCGATATACCGAACGCGTACGGCGTAGTCGCGCTCGAAGACGCACCAGAACGGGTACGCGCCCTCCTTCGCGAGCGCGAGGCAGCCCGAGCTGAGAAAGACTACGCCCGCGCGGACAATCTCAGAGCCGAAATCGCTGCTGAGGGCTTTACGGTTGAAGACCGCCCCGGCGGCACGGAGTTAAGCAAAAATAGTTAGGAAATAAGCCGATAGAACGGGTGGCGCCGATCGCTCTCGAGAGATCTCGCGGCACCCGTGGTACCATTGCCCTAATGGCACGCACGACTGATCGTGTACCCCCGCAGTCGCTCGAATCAGAGCGCGCGCTTTTGGGTGCTCTTCTGCTTAAGCCGGACGCGATTCACGATGTTTCGGACTCCATCCACCAAGACTCGTTTTACGCGGAAAAGCATCGACTTATTTTCGCTGCCATGCGCGAGCTAGCAGAGCGCGGCGAGCCAATCGACCTACTCACTCTTTCGCAGCGCCTCACTGACCAAGGTCTGCTCGAGCGTGCAGGCGGTCGTAGCTACCTCGCGGAACTCGTCGACTCGGCGCCCGCACCCGGAAACTACTCCCACTACGCTGACCTAGTCTCGCGCAAGCACCTCATGCGCTCGCTCATCGACGCTGCGTACACCATCAACGAAAGCGCCTACGACGATGCTCGTGAACCGATGGCCGTACTCGACGAGGCTGAGAAGTCTATTTACGCCATCGGCGATCAGTCAGCCTCGCACAAGTTTACGGCGATAGGCGACAAGGTTCACGAAGCGTGGGATCGCATCGAGGCGCTTTCTAAACGCGAAGACGGCATCCGCGGGGTACCGAGCGGCTTCCCTGCGCTCGATACCCTTCTTTCCGGCTTCCACCCTTCAGACCTGGTAATACTTGCTGCACGCCCATCGGTCGGCAAGACCTCGCTCGCGCTCGACATCGCTCGTAATGCAGCGGTACGCCACAACATTCCCGTCGGCATCTTCTCGCTTGAAATGAGCACTGAGCAGATTATCGACCGCATGCTCGCTGCTGAGTCATTCGTAAATTCTTGGAAGCTGCGCACTGGGCAAATGAAGGACGAAGAGGACTTCTCCCGCATCCGCGATGCGCTCGAAAGCCTTTCCAAAGCGCCGATTTATATTGACGACAAGCCTGCAAACAACATCCTCGCTATGCGGGCGGTCGCACGTCGACTCAAGCGCGAGCGAGGCATCGGGCTTATCGTGGTCGACTACCTCCAGCTTATGATGCCGACCACTACGAGAGCATCCGATTCTGTAGTGCAGCAGGTCACTGAAATCTCGCGTTCTCTTAAAGCGCTCGCCCGCGAGTTGAGCGTTCCGGTACTAGCGCTTTCGCAACTCTCGCGCGCAGTCGAGCAGCGCGGCGGAAAACCGCGTCTCAGTGACCTCCGCGACTCCGGCTCTATCGAGCAGGATGCCGACGTCGTTATGTTCATTCACCGCGGCGAAAGCCAGATGGATGATGGCGCTGCAGGCAGCCGCACAGGATATCTCGCGGAAATTCTCGTTGAAAAGCACCGCAACGGGCCGACGGGTAAAATCGACCTCTACTTCGATGCCAAGCGCGCCTCATTCCAGCCTATAGAGTCGACCGTCGACTACGGCGAGCTTGCTGCGGAATTCTAGCGTATGTCTCGAACGATGCTTATCGACTGGCTAGGCTGGTATGGAGTCATGGCGACCATTGCCGCGTACGCGCTAGTCAGTTTTTCTCTGCTACGGCCTGATTCACTGCTCTACCAGGGACTCAACTTGACGGGCGCAGCTGGTGTTACGATCGAGACATGGGACCGCAAAGACTACCAACCGTTCTGGCTAAACCTTATTTGGGCACTCATTGCGCTTGTCGCTATCGCTAATATCATTCGAAGCGTATATGGCTGATCGCATTGACGAACTGGCAAGCGCCTTCGCACGCTTGCCAGGCATAGGGCCGCGACAAGGCAAGCGGTTTGTCTTTCACCTGCTGAGCGCTCCAGCAAGTGAGCGCCAGCGGCTCGCGAAACTCATTGAACAGCTTGGGAGCGACGTGCATCAGTGCCCTGACTGTCGCCGCTTTTTTACCAACGGGCGCGCTGGCCCGTGCAGTTACTGTTCGAACTCGAACCGCGACGATTCTCTTTTGATGCTGGTAGAAAAGGACCAGGACCTGGCCGCCGTGGAGCGCGCTGGCACCTATACGGGCCGGTACTTCGTCCTCGGCGGTGTGCTCACACTCTCAGGCAAAGGCGCGATTCGCGAAAGCGAGCTCATTGCTGCCGTAAAGAAGCGCGCGGAGAACGGGCTCCAGGAAGTAGTACTCGCACTCTCGGCAACGAGCGAGGGCGAGCACACCGCTGATCGCGTCCGGGAACTGCTTGCCCCGTATCGGGAACAGCTCGTTATTTCGGCACTTGGCCGCGGGCTCGCGACCGGCAGCGAGCTTGAGTACTCCGACGCGGAGACCGTCCGTGCCGCGCTAGCTGGACGCAAGTAGCGCGTACGCCGGGAACTAACGAAAAACGCGCGACGCCTTTCGGCGTCGCGCGGTCTCATTTCAGATGGGCTTACGAGCGCGCTTACCCTTGTACGAAGGTCAAAGCCTTCCCTTTTAGAGACGCACGGCCGGTACGGCCAATGCGATGCACATAGTCTTCGTAGGTTGAAGGCAGGTCATAGTTAATGACGTGCGAAACGGCGGGTATATCGAGCCCGCGCGCTGCGACATCGGTGGCTACAAGCACCGTCACCTCCCCACGCTTAAAAGCCTCAAGCGCTTTGATGCGCGCACGATAGGTCTTATCGCCATGAATGCTCTCTGCGTAAATATGCTTGCGCGAGAGAGCCTTAGCAAGCTTCTCTACCCCATACTTCGTGCGGCCGAAAACGAGTACTTTGCTGAAGTCTCGATCTTGCAAGAGGTCGACGAGCACATCAAGCTTGTCAGCACCGCGCGGAATGCGCACCACATCCTGATCGATGTTTTTTGACGTGTCGCGCGTCTTTACCGAGATTATCGTCGGGTCGATAAGGAATTCGCCAATAAGCTTTTCGATCTCGCGGCTCATGGTTGCCGAAAAGAAAAGCGTGTGGCGCTCCTTCGGCATCTTGCTCAGAATAAAGCGCATGTCGTCAATGAAGCCCATATCAAGCATACGGTCTGCTTCGTCGAGCACCACAGAATGAAATCCCGCAAGACTGAGCACCTTGCGTTCCATGAGGTCTTTGAGTCGGCCCGGCGTGCCGATTACAAACGATGGATCGTTGCGAAGCGCCACGATTTGCGGATTAATATTTGCGCCGCCGACCGCAACCATTCCGCGGAAGCCGAGACCCTGAGCAAAACCGGCAAGCTCGCGCTCGATTTGCACCGCAAGCTCGCGCGTCGGAGCCATTATGAGCACGCGTTCACGCTCCCCGAGCGCCATGTGTTTAACCACCTTGTCGATAAGCGGGATGAGAAACGCCGCGGTTTTGCCCGTGCCAGTTTCCGCGAGGCCGACGACATCGCGACCCGTAAGCACGTGGGGAATCGCCTTGTCTTGAATCGGACTCGGGAGCGCGTACCCTTTTGTTTCTATATTTTTCTTAAGGCGGGGGTCAACCGGAAAATCAGCAAACGCATGTTCCGGCATGAACGCCGGTTCCTCTTCGGTAGTCACGACTGCCCTATTAACAAACTTTGAGATTTCCGTCTCTGTTTCGCCAAAAGCTCCAACGCCGGTCTTGCGGCGTGGGCGTCCCTGTGCGCCAGAGTAGCCAGGGCGTGAGGGGCTTCTGCGGTCAAAACCACCGCGCCCACCCCTGCGGGGACGGCCACTGTCAAAGGAACCGCCCACCTGAGGTCTTCGGCTCGGAAACGTCTCTGTACCGCCCGTTGCCGGTCGGTAATCACTGCCACCAGTTTCCTGGTGATTCCATCGTCCTATTTGCATTACGTATCGTAGTTAGCGGACGCCAAAGCGGCCGTTGCAGCGCAAGATCAGCGCGCCGCGAATTAAGCGATTGAGTCAATCGTTACTTTGAGGAGGGGCTGTTTGTGGCCGATGCGTTTGAAATAACGGCTTTTCGCCTTGTAGCGAACGACATCAACCTTTTTTGCGCGACCAACTGCCGCGACTGTGCCCTTGACCTCCACGCCTTTGATCGTAGGCGCGCCGATGGTCGTGTCCTTACCGTTATCAACGAGGAGTACCTCGCCGAAAACGACAGCGTCACCCTTCTTGAGATCGCCCGGAAGCTTCTCAATAGAGATTGTGTCGCCCTTGGAGACGACATACTGCTTCCCGCCGGTCTTAATTACGGCCACTTCCATAGTGGCTCGAGTATAGCATGCGGCTCAAAAAGGACAAGGCCGAAGCAGTTATCGGGCGCCTGATACACTAATCTTCGCTAAGCACAGGCTTTTCAAGAAGGTCCGTTTCAATCCCGATCTTTTCGCCGACGATCCGGTAGACATCCTTATCGATTTTGCCAAGCTCCTTGTAGGCGCTGTTGTAGTGCGAGACTGTCGTACCGAGCGAGAGACCAAGCTTCTTATAGTACGATTCGTACGTGCCCAAGTGCTTACCGAGCTCCCCTACCCGCTTCTGGATTTCCTCAGCGCGCTTCTCAATTTCCATCGCTTTGAGACCCTGCATGACCGTTTGAAGGTACGCAAGAAATGACGTCGGGGAGACAATAATCACCTTATACTTTCCCGCCGCGCGCTGTATCAAATTTTCTTCCTCCCCTCCCCCGACTTGGTTGGTCAGCAGATCGTAGTAAATTGCCTCGCTCGGGATAAACATAAAGGCGAAATCCATAGTCCTTTCTTCTGGCCGTATATACTTCGCGGTTTCCTGAATACGAAGCTTGAGGTCGTTCACGAACGCTTTCTCAAACGCAGGCCGTTCCGCCTCCGATGCGTTTACCAACCGGTTGTAGTTATCGAGAGAAAACTTCGAGTCCACCGGAACAATTTTTTCGTCAAGAAACACCGCCGCATCGACTATTTCCCCGTTCTCGAATGCGTACTGCATCCGGTAGCCGCCCGGCGGCAATACGTTCTTCAGGACCGTCTCCAAATAGTATTCCCCGAGAATACCGCGCTGCTTAGGGTTCTTCAGAATATCCTGAAGGCCCTTGAGCTGCTCGGCGAAGTTCTGGGTTTGCCGACCAATCTCCTTGACGCTCGTGACCTCTTCGGTAATTTCCTTAATAAGACGCGCTGACTCTGAAAACTGTCGATGCGAACTCTCCTGCATCGCTCGAGAGGACTCGGCTACGCGCGTATCGAGCGTACGCCCAAGCTCCTGCATCTGCTGCTGCAGCAGTACCATGCCGCCAGTTTCCTCCGGCGATGGAGCGTTTTTTTGTCGTTTAAGCCAGCCAAAAATAACAGCGAGTCCAACCACTTGCGCAACGATAAGCGCGGCTATCGTGAGCAGCAGTGAAAGCGGGTCCATACCGTATAGTATACTTCCCACATGACCATCCACGAAACGCTTAAGAAAGGCATTCCTGAGGCGCTGCGCGCTCACGACGAGGTGCGCTTACGCACGCTGCGCTCGTTGGTAACCGCAATGACTAACGAGCTGGTCGCAAAAAAACGCAAGCCCGACCAGCTGCTGACGGACGACGAGGCCATTGCCATTCTCAAACGCGCAGCAAATCAGCGCAGGGACTCCATAGAACAATTCGAAAAGGCAGGTCGCACCGACCTCGCCGATCCGGAGAAGGAGGAGTTGTCTATCGTCGGTTCGTATCTGCCTGCACAAATGACTCGCGAGGAGATCACCCGTATAGCGGAAACGAAAATCGCCGAACTCGGCGTCACGCAAAAAGCTGACGCCGGAAAACTTATCGGGGCACTTATGAAAGACGTGTCGGGCAAAGCAGACGGCGCCGATGTAAAAGCGGTAGTCGACTCCTTGCTCGCGTAGCTAGTGACCCCCTATACCGGAATACCCTTCTCGAATCGGGCAGGCGTACCTGATAGCGGGAACCATCGGTAACCACCGCTTTTGCCAACTTAGAGTGGGCAAGAACAACCAAAATGCGTCGGTTAAGCCGCAGCATGAGTGAAGCGCTTTGACGATCTTTTTTACGCAACGATACACAGGTATCTCTCCTTTTGTGTTAGAGTCTCCGACAGACCCAAACGAGCAAGTCTGCCAGAGGAGAAGCTCATGCCCACAATCGTTTTTCGACACGACGAAGACCAGGAAAGCGCAGAGATCCTTCGTGGTCACTGCATGCCCACTTATCTCAACGGCGAGTGCTACGCCTTCGCTACCGCCCTCCACGAAGGACTCGGGTGGCCGATTCTCGGTCTTATGATCGGAACCGAAATCCGTCATGCGGTGGTTCAGGACCCTGAGGGATTCTTTCACGATGCGCGGGGCCGTATTACGGAGGAGGAACTCGGGTCACCGTTCGGCCTAGTGCCGCCGTATGACATACGCGAGGTCACCGTTGCCGACCTGGTACGCGAAGGCGAACCGGACTACGTGCGAGCGCACTCGGTACGTCTTGCCCGCCGACTGGCCGAGGCCATTTGGCCGGAGCTGCCTTGGAAGGATAGCATCGCTATCCGTATAGCATCGTTCGCAGACGAACTCGAGGCACTGTGTCGGAGACACCAGCTTTGGATACGAGCTCCCGTACCAGCAGCGGCGCCTGTGATTGCGCTCGGTGACGGCGACGAGTCTGGCTACCAACTCCGACGGATAGCGGGCGGACTTACCTTTACCATTGAGCGCTACTTTAAGTAGTAGCGCACGGGCTCCGCAACGTGCGGAGCCCTTTCTTATAATGCTATACGGCAAATTTACTGATGACAAACCTCTACCTGTGACCCCACGGGGGATCGAACCCCGATTTGCGCCGTGAGAGGGCGCTGTCCTAGCCGTTAGACGATAGGGCCTTCGTTTGTAGTTATAGCAAACCAGCCGCAGAATCGCTATACACTTCCCCGGCAATTAAAATGCACTATTTTGATTCTAGAAGTTAGCGTAGCCCGGCACAACGCTTACAACCTGAGTCGCGGAGACGGCGGAAGTTGCTGTATGCGCATTATTCGTGCAGGTAATCATGTAGGTTGTGTCGGAGGTAATAGTATCTGTCTTGTTTCCAGTCACCTGACGACTACTGTTTGCCGTAAACGTACTTCCACCGGTAGGCCAGGGCTGACCGTTTCTGCTGATCGAGCAGGTGTCGACGTTGGTGGCGTCCCAGGAGACAACCGTTGAGCCGCCGGATACTACGCGCGTCGGAGCGGCAGAGATGCTAACGGTGGGCTGCAGCACGGTGACGGTAGCGTGGCCAATTGTTGAGCCACCGGGACCCGTGCAAGTAATGCCATAGTTCGTAGTGGTGGTGAGTGTGCCGGTGGATGTACTGCCTTTGACAGGAGAACCCGCGCCCGTACTGAAACCGCTCGTGCCCGGCTCTTCAGAGCAAGACGAGGCGTTCGTTGAGCTCCAGTAAAGAGTCGTTGACTGTCCGCTGTCGATTGTGCTTGGACTCGGATAGAACGCGACGGTTGGCAGAGGAGGCGGGACACAAACTTCATTCGTTGTATCGAGCGTATAACCAAACGGACACACTGCCATCGACGCCGTTGTCCCGATTTGCGTCCCCGGAGTCCCATTATTGTCCGTAAACAGGGTAAAGATGTATTTACCTGCTTGCGTCACAAGGTACTGAGGGTCGGTCGGCGGTAAGCCTGTGAAGGTTTTATTGTAAGAAACCGGGGGAACTCCCGTTATCTGTAAATCTACCAGCCCGTTGCCCGGTGGCAGATTCGAGGCAGTCCAGTGAGCCGTAAGGTTGCAACCGGAATTATTGTTGGGAAGCACGCAGCCCTGGCTCCCTAACCAGGTGACAGTGGGGGTTGGGGATTGGCAGGTGAAGCTTGTCTTCGGCTGAGTACTCCAGTTCGCCCACTGGCCAGTGTTCGTGTTACCGGCATTCACCCAGGCATATGAACTTTGCCCCGGCGTAACAGAAGCCGCTGCAGAAGTACCTGCAATATCTTTGTAGCAGGTTGTTCCGTCTGTATAGAGTGCCCATCCAGATGAGCAGGAACCATTCGCTGAATAGTACTGGATCTGGTATATATTCGCTCCGGAAACTGCGGGCCAAGAAAAAACCACTAGATTACCTGTCGAATTGCAGGAAGCTGAAATACTGCTGACATCTGCAGGTTGAGGACAACTTGAGTTAGGTGGTGCGCTTGCAGAACAAGATCCGTTGCATTGGTAGGTGCCTCCGCTCGTCTGGCCACACGCGTTAGCTGAGGAGGCGCAGGACTGACCTAAATTCCCAGGATTCGGTGGTGTGCTTGCGGTGCAGTTGCCATTGACGTCATATGTACCCGAGTTTGTTTGACCGCAAGAGTTTGCTGTTGAGGTGCAGGACTGACCGTAGTTAGAAGCAGTACAATTGGGCACCGTAAGAGAATTCTTTTCTCCGTAGGTATTTGAAGGGTCCGTACTGGGGTCAGTATTCCAATTCCACGCATGATGAATGTGGAACCAGTACGCATAGCTCGTGTTTCGTTGCAAGCCAGTAAACGTGTGGCTCCCGACACATGGAAGCTCCTGGTAAACACACCCGCCCCACCCCGCATAACAAGCCCCACTTGAATAAGGTACATCAAGATACGGTGAAGGAATGCCAGCGTCAGGAGCCATTATTACAAACTGGCATTGACCTGAATCGCTGAGAAAATTCCAATTAATCGTCACGGACGCAGTCCCATTTGATGTGCATGTTGGACCTTGAGCGCTAGCACATGCGGGGACCCCCTTTCCCAACCCAACGGAGCTGGGAGTAAGCGCTGCTGGTGCGGGAACAGCTACCTTACCGAGTGAAGACGTTCCGGAGTAGCTCACTATGGCCACTCCAAAGAAAATCGCAAGCACTCCTCCCGCAACAAGCAGTTGACTAGATTTTTTAAACCTGCCAGCAACAATGCGAGAAGCTGTATGGATAGCTCGTTTTTTCTTCCTCAGAGAATGCGCAGCTTTGCGAAGCAGCTTACGGTGTGCGCGAGTCATACGTGTGCTCAGTATACTGTAAAGGATTGATGGTGTTCTTTTGTACTAGTCACCTGTGTGGAGAACTTTTAGGACGACTGTGGGGGGGCCATCCCGCTCGCCACTATGCAAAAATCAATTCATTTTTGCGGTTGCTATCTGCAAATTTTCCGCAATCGCTTTCTGGAACGTCGCGATGCTGGAGGCGTCAGCGGCGGGATTGTCAGCGGAGTAGGCGTTTTGCCAGTCGGTGAGCGTAAGCGTCTTTGCGAACATCGCCGCCTGTTTGAAAGAGCTCTTTGCGGCAGCATAGTGATGCTCATTTAACTGGTCGAGACCAATACCGTTCCAAATCCATGGATTCTTATTAGCATTTGGAACGTGGATAAAAGCTTCCTGCAATATGTTTTCCGATGCCGCATACTCCCCTTCCTCCGCAAGGACGAATGCTAAGTCATTGTAGCCAGCCCACTCAGTAGGCGCCCAAGGAATAAAATGCTCGAAATCAGTTGCGGCAAGACTCAAGTCACCCGTGCGTCCACGATACATGTAGATAAGCCCCCTAACGTACAGGGAGCGGAGGTTTGCGGGATTCGCTACAAGTTCCGCGTTAATCTCGCTCAGCGCCCGATCAAAGTGTGACTGCACGAAATAGATGCGCGCAAGCTGGTAGTGTCCCCAAAGTATGGTTGGATCCAACCGAACAGCAAGCTGAAAAGAGTCTATCGCCCTTGTAAGATTGTACTGCCCGCCGCCGAAATAGTAGTTACCGACGGCCATGGCGAGCGTCGGGTCGGTCTGATTAAGTTCGTAAGCTATTCCAGGATAGCCATGACTCCACACCGTCCGTACCAGCGTGCGATATATGCTTGTTGACGGAACGACTGTAGCCACCCAGGCAACCATTACCGCGACAACAAATAAGACAGCGCTCGCTATATATTTATGGTTACGACGTTCTGTCCACATGGTCAAAATGCGCTTTAACTATAGCACCTAGTCTTCAGAGGTAGCCGTTAACTGATAAGGAGGACTTTCTGTGTAACCGCCACTAGTACGGCGCAAGCAATATGTCGCTAAGGATTGACACAGTTGCAGGGGCGACTTTTTCGAGCGACAAAAACTCCTTTTCCCAGGCGATAGCGCGTTCGTCACCCATTTTTTGTACAACCTGCCCCGGTACAGAGACATCGGCAGGAAGTCCGAGGAAGTCAAGAACGCGCCGTATCGAGCTCTCATACGACCCAACCAGCTCTTCGTAAGTCAATCGCAGTGGCGAAAGCTTATGCGCTTTAAAGTAGCTCTCCCAATACGCGTCAGAGCGTTCGATAAACGCAAGACTTTTTTTTATACCGTACTGGTCAAACGAAATTGGACCAGCGACACGTTCGATTTCTCCCGTTTTCGACAAGCGGTGCCACTCGTCGGTCATGAGCGCTCGGTAATACGATATCGCTTGTTTAACCTTTTCGCCACGGGTCAGAAAAATATAACGCGTGTTCGGAAATTGCCTATTAAAAGCGGCCTGTAGAGAAACAATGGGCTCACTCCGAAACTCGGAAATCCTCGTAAGAAATGCCATCGTCTGAAACGCGTGGAGTTTGGTTCCGAAAACGCCATTTTCCGTTGTGGAGGCAGTAATTGCTCTCTCGATATACTCACGAAAGTCTTGCGTACCAAGCTGTTTGGCGCGGCGCACCTCCTCTCGAAAAGAAAGCGTGATTGATTCATCAGGTTTCCCTGCCACCCCGGTTTGCCCAAGCGTCGTGGTAAGGAGGGTGCTACCTGAACGCGGAGTAGTACAGATGACATATGAAAACTTTGGCTCTTTGCATTCGCGTCTCATAGGTGCAGGTGCTTACATTGTACACGACACGTTTCTGGTATTACACTTACGCGAAGTCGCAGATGAAACGTAAAATTTTTAACCCCACCCGAAACGAAAAAAAACGCATGGTGGTGCGGGCAGTAGCGGAATTTTTGCAACCCTACCGCTCCCTGTATGGGTATCGGCACGAATTCGTCACCAATGCTTATCGAAACCTTTTGCCCGAAACCGAATACGCCGACCCGTCTCTCATGCACGAGCTGCAACTGCTTCGGCTCAAAAAGATACTACGAATTGCTGAAACCATTCCCTGGTGGCGAGACCGGCTGGAGGGCGCAGGAATACAAAGGGAGTCACTGACGGCTCTGTCTGTTTTGGAGCGCTTACCCCCAGTTTCCAAACAGTCGTTTACGAATACTTCTCGAGCGGAACTTCTTGCGCCGGCATTTAAAGACCGGGAACGTCTTGTGTTGTTTCGCACCTCTGGTACGACCGGCGCACCGTTCGAGTGGGGCGGCGACAGAAATACAAGCTTCGTCGAGTCCGCCTCATATTTTCATCGCATCCTCGTATGGCACGGCATTTCACCAAAAAGAGATGGGAGACGTCCATTCATAGCTAGCTTTACCGGACCAACCACGGCACAGCCGTCTGTGGCCTGTAACTGGAGTCCTGTTGAAACTAATGCTGATCAGGCATTTCAAAATCTACTTGACCAGATAACGACGGGACGGTATCGAGTATTGTACATTTACCCAACAAATCTTCTCCTATTTGCAAAAAAGCTCGCTGAGTCGCGTCAAAAACTACCATTTCAACTAGTCGTAGCCGGAGGCCAGCGTCTTGACGACGATTCGCGTGAGTATGCGGAAAAAGTCCTCGGTTGTCCTGTGGTAGCAACCTACGGAAGTACCGAGGTCGGGCAGATAGCTATCGAGTGTCCAAAGCTGCGGCATCATTACCACGTTCACGCCGAGCGCCTGTTTCTAGAAATAACTGATGAACAAGGTAGACGCCTTCCCGACGGCGAAGAGGGACTGATCACACTAACCTCCCTTGAGAATCGCGCCCTTCCGCTTCTCAGGTATCACATCGGTGATCGTGGTCGAATCGTACCTGAAAAGTGTCCTTGCGGCCGCACGCTGCCTCTTCTTGCCTTCTCAGGAAAACAGATGGACTTCATTCGCTTCCCGAGCGGAAAAATAGCGCCTTTTCGCCAGATAAATCGCTTTCTGCTTCCACTTTTTTTTGACGAAATCGAGTTTTATCAAATCATGCAACCGACGCTTGGCCAGTTGGTAATTCGAGTTAAGTTACGGCACGGTGATAAACAATCTTTTGAGAGTCGCTTTTCTAATGAACTTTATAAACACATCGGTACCGAACTATCCATCATATTTGAATACCCAGCACTATGGGGAGCGGGATCTGAGGGAAAAATGAGAATGTTTGTTCCTCTCCTGTAGCATAAGAACAAACTGCTCGCGTTTTATTTATTCCAGCCTATTTGAACTAAGTACGCAGCAAAGGGTGGATAGAGTTTTGCAAGTTTTGGAATCGCGTCGAGAATAGGGGTTCCTGGCTTATAAGCGCGAATCGCGAGTACATTTTGCGGGAGAAGAGTCGGAAATGCGTTCGTCTCATTTAAAAAGTCTGAAAGCAGGCTGCTAATTTTTGTATTTTGGGCTCCGGGTTCTCTTTCGACTAGGGAGGCTGCATAAGTCAAGTTAAGCATGACGGTAGTCAGCTTTAGGTAGGATATACTCGTACTGGCTGCGTTCATGAGCGATAACGCATGTTCGTAGGAACTATCAACAATTTGCGGGGATATTTCGGGTACATAATACGAAGCCGTGCTGAGTGCAAAAGAACGTAACATGTAAAGTTGCGGCAGTTGCGCGAGGGTCGACGATCCAGCCGCCAATAGCGCGTCGCCGTTAGCAACCGTCCTTTGGACCGCTTGGGCAACCTGCAGCTGGGTTGGGTCCTTGACGTTTATCCCTTGCGTGTAAATCCCCATTGCTTGCGATGCTGCAATGGCGTAATTTGCCGCTGCCGATGGATACAATTCATTTGCCTTCTCATACAGCGATAGCGTCGCTTTACCCATGTTCCCCTTGGCGCTCGCCAGATAATCGCTGTACGGAGGTCCGCTGAATACCAGCTTGTTGAGCGAACTATTAACTCCTGATGGGGAGTACAGCAAACCGAGCCTGATATAGGCAGAACTCTTGAGCTGTGCGCTTGCTGCTGGGTCAGCGATAATTGACTTAAGAAGCGTTATGCTAGTGACGGTGTCTTTACTGTTCCCTCTATTATAAAGCGAGGCGGCAACATAGTATTTGGCTAGGTCGGCGTCAGCCCTTGTTGGAGCAAATGAAATAGCATCTGACGCAGCCGTAATCGCAGTATCATAGTTATATTCATGATAAGAAGACTCGGCCTGCAAAATAAGATGATTGAACCGTATACGATGCTCGTAACGTACGTACAATAAAATTCCAGCCGCAATCACCAACGCCACCGCAACGATAATTGCGGAAGCATAAATTATACGCTTGCCATTATATACGCCGCTCATTGTGTTGATGTAACATAAACAACGCTTTATCCGTTAACTACAGGCGCACGATGAACCACCAACGGTGCAAGTCGACGTGCAATAGCTTGAAGAGGAGCCACCACCTTTAACGTAGGTGGTATAGCATGTTTGGCCGCAGGTATTCGTATCCGCATGAGCTACGTTGAAGTCCATCATGCTCAAGAACGTGTTGGACTTCCCCGTCGACACCGTTCCGGGTCCAAAAAAAATCATGAAAAATCCAACTACGGCTAGCAGTAGCGAACCTGTCCCCTTGAGAAATGAATGCCCAGCTCGCATATTCTTTTTTAAAATCGTTGCCATAAAATAATATTATAACTAATTCTTAGTATAGAGCAGACTGCCTGTCTGGCGACGCGCTGTGTCTGTTAGTTTTGTGGATAACCTTCATAACCGCTATTGTGTACTTTTTTGTACATTGACTCGTCGTTAAACACTGCTAGCATAAAAAATGAAATGTTCGACGCTATACCATTCGAGGAAATATGGAGTAGGTCTGGTGTATCAAGCATCCAAAAGGAGGCTGTTTCCTCATTCATTCGTTTTCTCGAGCGTCGTCTACATGCTCGAGTTGTGTATGACAGAGCTGTTATCCCCTTCCAAAAACCGGAACTTTTGGATCTTTTTTCGGTTGCGGAGACGTTGCATGCTGCGGGCGTCATCCAAACAATACAGCTCACTGAGTCCTTACCAGATGAACCGCCGCTCTACATCTGGTCGGCTTCTTGTGTTCGTGATTACGCCGTTCGTGAGAACCTTATAGCCTCGGGAATTTCTTTCGACAACGAGCGAGTAGCACTCACTACAGCGCTAGCCGAGGCAGTGGAACGGCATGTGTGGGCAAGTCGGGTCGACTACTTTGCCGCTCAAAAAAAAGCGACGGCTGAGAGTATGCGGCGCAAGAGGGTTGCCGCGCTAGATCTCGAACGTCTTGTAGGACTCCCGCAAAAGTCCTCTCCGGAACAAAAATTCCTGTGGATTCGGGGTGACTCACTCATCTCAAAACGCCCGTTATGGGTTCCCGCGCAACTCGTGAGTGGGAACCCAGGCGTACTAACTTCGCTCAATGAGCCGCTTTTGCGGGAACAAAATACAAATGGCTGCGCGGGTGGAAAGACGAAGGAAGCGGCCATACTCCAAGGAGCTCTTGAGGCTATCGAACGCGATGCGTACATGATTCTCTGGCTCAATCGACTCATCTTGCCTCGTATAAACGTTGAACAACTTGCTCTCCGCAGTGCTTCTCTTTCGCGACTCATGAAGCTTTGCGTGCGCTACCGGCTGATACCACAGGTGATTCGCATGCTGACCGACGCACCGACATACGCGCTAGCTGTAGTCTTGGAAGACGAATCCGGAATGACGCCAAATATGTCACTCGGCCTAAAAGCGCATCGCGATCCTGCGCAAGCAGCAGAAGGCGCTCTACTTGAAGCGCTACGCATCCGACCTGATATCCGCGCAATGGAAAACGAAACACCCAAGGAAGTTCAAGAGCAAATTGCCGACATTGGCCACTTTGACCGTCTCCGCTACTGGACAAAACACAATAGGGCTAAAGGTCTTGCTTTTTTGACAGCCGGGCCGACCGTAAACCTTACGGCCGAATCCTGGGAATCCGATACTGACGAAGAACATCTTGCGCGCATTGTCTCGTGGTGTCGAGAGAAAGGCTATGAGTGCGTTTCTGTTTCATTGACGAAGTCCGAAGGCAATCCAACTCCATGGCATCTAGAACGAGTCATCATACCTGAACTACAGCCGCTTTACTTGAAGGAAAAAAATCGTCCCGTAGATGGCCTTCGCGTGAACGAAATACCTAAGCAATTTGGCTATCTTGTTGAAAAGGAGGCGCACTCCAGTGAAGAGCCCCATCCATTTGCGTAGCTCTATGAGACGCCACCTTATTTCTCGCCTACATACAGACCTGCGCCACGCACTACTAGTTGGTCGAGGAGCAGCGACGCTTGTGCAGGACGCAATACGTTGGCAACATAAAGAGTATCCGCGCATGGAACGGATTACGCTTCCAGAAAGTGCGGTGAGTAACACAGCGAGCCTTGTCGAAGCACTTTCTCTGCGCTCTTCGGAAAATAAACATGCGCCCCTTACATCTTTTTCACTTAATGACGTGAGTTTTCTTTTCCAGGCGGCACGCATGCGCGCTGACAAAACGCGTCCCTACCCTTCCGGCGGAGCGCTCTATCCTATCGAAACGTACCTGTTCGGTCAGGTTGACAGCTTTTCTCCAAGCGTCTTTCATTACCACCCGAAAACTCACGCCCTCGAGCGTCTTTGGGAACTGCCAGTGCATGCCGGCGTGAATGATCTATTTTTCTATCCTGAAGACGAGGCGGTTAGTCCCGCTGCTGCTGCTATCGTCTTCACCGCTGTGTGGGAACGTAGTGCTACTAAATATGGCGACTTTGCGTACAACCTTGCCCTACTTGAGGCAGGTCACGTGGCGCAAAACATGCTACTACTAGCGGCGGCGCACAATATAAATGCACGGCCTATGGCCGGTTTCAAAGACAGTATCGTCTCAGACATGCTCGCAATCGACCCGAATAACGAACAAGCGGTGTACTCTATCAAATTTTGTTAGATACTTACAGTCTGAATAGACATTGTATACTGCGTCTATGACCTTATACGACCGCTTCCGAAAGGCACAAATCAAGGTACATAAGTCAATCCTGCACTCGCGCGAAAACGTTGATTTGGATGAGGTTACGAACGTGCGGAAATACGACGTGTGCATCATGTCTGATCCATATCCGCACGTTGTCATCCCTGACTTTTTTAAGCCCACGGCATATGAAAACCTTTGTTCTGTTTTCACTGAAGCAATGCGAGGAGGCTTACACGACAAGCGAGACTACACTCTCGACGGCTTTCATGCGTTTGATATAGCGTATGACGGCTATACGCACTCGCCACAACCGACCGTAGATCCGAGGCATCCGCTCAGCATTTTTTACAGCATTGAGTGGAATCTTTTCTTCTCAAAGTTATTCAATCAATGTACGACTACTGAAACGAAGGTGGTATTTCATTACCATCCAGCCGGCGATAAGACCGGGTCGGTACACCACGACCATATTGAACGGTCCCCGGCGATCTCTGTCCCCTTGTCGAATGGCGTTATCGGGTATAAGCCACTCACCTCCATTTCACAAAGCTATACTGACCTGACACGCAGCTCAAAGCAAGGAGCCGCACCATTCCAGGCTATTGCGATACTTTTCTATCTACTGAATGACGGGTGGCACGAGGGCGATGGTGGCGAGACTGGCGTATATTCTGCGGACCGCGCCACACGACTGAAAGTCGTCCCACCCATAAACAACACTCTTTTCGCTTTTCAGACCAGCCTTCGTTCCATGCATACGTTCCAGACGAATCGAAAAAATCGGCACTCGATAATTCAGTGGTTGCACGCTCCGGCAAAACTTAGTTAGAAGGCTGCTTTATGAGTCCTACACCGATTGAAAGGCTTGTCTTTGAAGAGACTGCGTCGGACTTTTATCGTTCTGTCTGGAATACTGAGAACTCTCGGACTCCCCGTAATGAGCTCCCACCGCTAAAACGAGAACAATACGCAAATACTCCCTTCGCTCGTCGGCTCTATCGTACAGACAACCTTCTAGCGAAAGTCGCTTACTACAACGAGAGGCCTTTTTTAATTGGTCGACACCTATCGGATATTGGACGAGAAGAGTATGGGGATCTTGGCAATCGACCTCTCGTAGCCTTTGCTTCTATCCACGAATGTCTTGAGAAGGCACTGTGGTGTACAACCAGAAATATCTTGCCAATCATCGCCGACAAAGACGAGGACATTACCGGTATGCTTGCACAGCGGTACGAAGTGGACTCAATCGTCGCAGACTCGGCAACTATAGAGAAAACGGCTACGGCCTTGGCGCGTCACTACGACACAACCAAAACTGCTTACGTAACTGTTGTCGATATCACTTTTAACCTTCCTTTGCTTATACGCACTTTCCCTTCCACGCAGATACACCTCGTGCTCGGACTGCCGGAAACGGGAGGAATCGCGTACGCCTGCCCCGTAGCACTTGCCGGGCAAAAGATCGTTTTCCACGAATCGGAAAACTACGTTGTTGATACCACCACTGACTTGACGGTCACGCGCACGCACATGCTGCCGACGCCAATTATTAACTACCGTCCAGGACTCACGGTGCGATTTCTCGAAAAGGACTGCTCCTGCAAAGGGACTCGCGCATTCGAACTCGCGTCTACTTCATAGGAAGAATATGCACTACTTAACAAAAAAGGACCTGGCGAAACGCATTTACGGCATCGAGCGATATACGCCCGGAGATCCGTCTACTCAGCACATCCACATGGCCGTCTCGAGCGGAACGACTACCGGCCTTCCAACGCTCGTCGCGTTGTTTCGGCCTGACAAACCAGGCGGGGAAACACATGACATATGGATTGCAAATCTCGGTAGGCATGTTCGTTTACCGCTAAATAACCTCGCCGCACTACATGTTATTCGCCGAGCGCTTACATCAAGCTCAATAGAAATGTACCTAACACTTGACGAACGCGACCTTGAAGAGAAGAATCTGCCTTTTATTATGAACGAGTATGAACCGCACACAATACGCGCCACACCGTCTCGAGCGCTGCGTTTCGGCGAGACGCTTTTTAAAACTAGTTCCTCCGTACTAAAAAATATACGTCTGATACAGACCATGGCCGAGCTCTGCACTTCGACGCAAAAAAAACACCTTCGAGCATTATTTCCTGACGCGACCATACAAGGCGGGTACACCCTTTCGGAGGTTATTTATCCCACTGCTCAGTGCTTGGAGACAGAAAATGAGGAACGCTACCACCTTCTCGAGGACTCGGAGACGGTTTTAGCAATCGCAGAACCAGACGAGGAAGGTGTAGGAGAAATCATTGCTACGACGACTGAACTCGAAAACTACCGCACTGGCGACCTAGGTAAGCTCGATACAAACCCTTGCCCTTGTGGGAAACAGCCTACGTTACTACTCTACGGACGCAAAGATTTTGACATAGTACCGATTCTCGGAGCTCTTTTCTTGCGAGAAGAGCTCGAGCGAGTTCTTGAGCCTCTCGCGGGTACACTCGTTGAGTATCAGCTCCGCGTTGGAGAAATTCTCCACGACGGAAAACTATCTGGAAAAGCTGTTTTTGATTTTGTACCCCGCAGTGCCGCGTCGACTGAGACGGAGATTGGAAAGTATCTTGCTGATTCGCTTTTTGTAACGAAGACTCGTACGCTGAGTCAGCTCATAGAGGCCGGCATATTTGTACCGCTCGTTGCGAGAAAGGTAGCTTCTATTGCCTCGAATGGGAAGAAGAGGGTCGTACTAAAAAGAGACCCTGCTATTTGATTCAGTTTAAAAACCCTGCGCAGCTCACGAAGAGCTGTTTTCTTTGATTTGCCGTGCGTACGTTCGTTGGAGACGTATTCCCGATTGGTGCGACGCATGCGTGTGCCGCCTGGGCCACCGCAACCTCGCTTCCTGGCTTTTCATGAACGACCACGAAGACACTTGCTACCGCCGATCCAAAAGCTATCACAGCCATGAACAGTGCCGACTTTTGAACCCAAGGAAATTTACGTGGATGCATGGTGGGAGTAATTTAATGCAGTATACTGCTTACACATCTGATAGGAATACTGTACTCTCATTGCGGTTACCCATGCAATCCCTTATCCACAGACATCGGGGTACTTTATTCTTCTTACTTTCTGCTTTTCTCTTTATAGGAATAGGTCTGCTTGTTTATTACGCTCAAGCAGAGGGGGTATTCGCTTCAAATTCCTCGGCGTTTAGTCGGCAATTTTCTCAGTTTATTGTGCCCGATATTACCATCGGGAGCACCACCTACTCAGTCAGTCATGGCGTCGTGGCAACAGGCGGAAAAGTAGTCACCAACCCAAATACCGTTTCTAAGGTTTTTCGGATTGCATACTTTACAATTGCAAATCGGCTTGATCCCATCATGGCTCTCGGGGGGACGGACCCTGCGAAGTTGACACTCGCAATAGCGGCCCTCAGGCAATCCGTCGATTCGCTCTCGGCGGCCTACCCCAGCAGCATTCGTACGGTACTCGCGAATAGTTTTTATCCTATCGCCTTCCTCGAGACGCTTCCACAGCTTGAGAAAAACCGTATCGCACTACTCACGCACCCAAGCTACAGTGGCGCGCTCCTCTACAATACGTCGCTGCAAACTGCGCTGACGCACTATCAATCAGCACTTAACGAAACCGCCTCCGCTCTCGACGGGCTTGGCAGTAAAAGCATCGCCAACAACGAATATACGTTCCCTAATGGGTACACCACGAGCGGCGTTTTCGGTGCGCGCTTATCAGCTCTGGCTGCTAGTGCGGAAGACGACCAACAAAAAGCGCTTGCACGATTTAGCTGTCTACAGGGAAACAACACTGCATGCACCCCCCTGCAAAGCCTGCTCCCGCGAACCAGTTCCCTTTCAGGAGTTTCGACAACTCTTGCCGCCTTACCACCACCAGTCACACACGTGGAATCGGTACTCACATCGATGGAAAAAACAAACGCCACCGTCCTTGGAGAACAATTTATGGGCCTCGGCGTGGTGGCACTTACAAAAAGTGATTGCGTGCCTACCACAGGTCCTTTTTATATGTACCTATGGACGATCCGAGATGCACATTCACCTGTGCCAGATTTTCAATTCGAATCTATTAACAACATGTATTTTTACGACCTGCGCAAGAAAACGTCGAGCGCTTTTTATACCGACCTTCAAGCTCACGGACTATCTTTCCTTGGGCAAAGGGTGTCGAACTTCTATGAATGCCCCGACTCGGGCATAGAATCTGCACGCGTCGCATCGCTCTATAGACTTGCCGACAGCATTGCTCAACGGCCGCTTTTTTTAGGCAAAGCTTTCCAAAAAAGGAGTCCGCTGATAAAGCGCGCTGCCACAGAGGAAAGTGAAATCACGAACGCGCCTTTTATATCCGAAGACGCTATTTCGCAATATGTAGGCACCATTTCTAATCTCCTATCAGCAACAGGAGAAGAGTCTCTTGCGAGACAGACATCTCCGGACACCGTGTACGCACTTGAACGGCGAATCGCGCTATATCACGACCAGTCTGCTCTTTTCGATCAACAAATCCAGACGGCCATTGCCATGAACTCAATTATTGCGGGCATTAACGCGATGATGCAGAAACAAAGTCTGCCCTTCAACCCGTTTTGGCTGTATCTGAGCCGGTCGTACCCTGCCCTTTTTTACCTGGCCGGAAACGAAAGCGTAGTGCGTGGTCATCTTTCATTTTTCTTGCAAAAAGCTCCTGTCCCGCTTTCATCTTTTCAGCTAGTGACTCTATCAGACCTGGACCAATCCTACTCTGAAAGTCAAATCCAGAATTTCCTCGACCTTTCGTCCGAAGAATATCGAAAGCTCGGGGTTCGCGGCCTCTAGCGTTTGCTGGGCCCAGCAACTACCTACGCTTACGCCACTCTTTTTCCTGGCGCACGAGGCGCGCGCGGTCAGCGGAGTCCGCGAGCAGCTGTTCGACGACCCGTTCCATACGCACCCCTTGCGAACCCTTGACCAACACGACATCGCCCTCCTGCACAATATCGGCGAGCGCGAGCCCTGCGCGATTCGACTCGTCAAATGTTTCGGTCTGGGCGCCCGCCTTGATTGCTGCCGCGGCAAGGCCGCGCGCGCGAATGCCGACACTAACCACTACATCACAGCTCTCCGCGGCGAGCGCGCCGAGACGCTCGTGCTCCATCACGGAATAGCGGCCGAGCTCAAGCATGTCGCCAAGAACAGCAATGCGGCGACGCGCGCCTGGAAAGGCTTTCAGGGTAGTGAGCGCCTCCTCAACGGCTGCCGGCGACGCGTTATACGAGTCATCGACAATGACGCTGCCGCGTTTCCCACGGAACAAACGACCGCGACCGGGCGGCGGCTCATACGCAGCCAGCGCCTCGAGCGCTTCGGGAAGAGCTATGTCAAACGTGGTCGCTATAGCGATTGCCGCCGCGGCTGGTAACACCTGCGCCTTCCCTACCGATCCACGCACTGTCACGATTGCATCCTCTTCGCCCACCTGCACTTTCGTCTGCATTCCAACGACTACACCTTCTTCTATGTAAAAGTCTGTAGCGCTTACGCGCACCCGCGACTCGTCGCTCACGCCGTAGGTGATAACGCGCGCGCTCGTGCGCGCCGCAACCTCGAGCGCGTACTCGTCGTCGGCGTTCACGATAAGAGGTCCTCCCGACGACAGTGCATAGGCTGGCAGCGACTCCTCTTCGCGTACCGCGTCAGGCGATGCGTAAGCCTCGACATGGACTGGGATTTCCGGCAAGCGCGTTAAAACAACTGCGTCCGGCGTCGCGATACGTAGTATTCGTTCAAGATCGCCGGGCCTGTCTGCACCCACTTCAAGCACGAGCAGTGCGGGGTAGTGGTTAGGGAGGACGAGAAGCGTAAAAGCGCTCTTAAGCACTGCAAGCCAGGCGGTCGGCTTGCCCCATGGGTTCCCCACGCCCAGAATCGTGAACGGCACGCCAAACTCGCTGTTGAAGCTTTTCTCGCTCTTGCGAACGAAAAAACGCGCCGCGAGGACCGCAGCCACCGCGTCCTTTGTGGAGGTTTTACCGACGGAGCCGGTAACCATGACAATCTTCGGCTTATAGCGCCGAATGACAAGCCGCGCGCAAACCGCGAGAATGCTTGCTCCGATTGCTTTAAGTAGTTGCTTCATGGTGTTGTGGTCCCCGCCTCGGTGGGCGTAATGTTGTAATAGTTAATCAGAAAGTGAATAAGGTCAATCATCGGCGGCGTGATGGTGTCCGTGCCGTAGATGGCGTTCTTTGGGTCCTCGGTGTAGAGCAGGATGACAAAGCGGGGGTTGTTCGAAGGAAAGAACACCACTTCGTCGTCAAAAAATCTGTTGTTGTAGTACGTGCCAGTCGGAGTCGGCAGCTGCGCCGTTCCGGTTTTCATTGCGACCGGTATGCCGGGAATGTTGTACTTGCCGTTATAGAGCACCTGACTGAAGAGGCCGTCCATCATTGACGCCGTCTCGCGCGTCGCTTGCGGCGTAAATACTCGCGGACCGCTTGGCCACGAAAGCTCCTTCGTTTGCCCCGACTGGAGCACGATGCTCGAAACAACGTGCGGCGTCACGAGCGTGCCGCCATTGGCGATAGCCGCTTCCGCGCGAATCATCTGCACGGGCGTTACCGCAATGCCTTCTCCGAAGGACGCCGTGTCGTAGTAAATTTGCTGCGGCTTTGAGAGATTGCTCATCAGCGCCGTTGCTTCGTTGGGCAAATCTATGCCTGTTTTGCTCCCGAATACTTTCGTGAAGTAGTCATGCATGCGCGCATGTCCGAGCTGCTCTGCCACCCACGAAGCACCGACGTTGAGCGACTGCATGATGATTGTCTTCATCGGAATGACGCCGTACGCATGGTAGTTCCAGTTGCAGATTCGACTGCCATCTACGTGGAAACAGCCCGTGTCGTTGTAGGTCGAGGTTGCGGAGATGACCCCGGCCGATAGTGCCGAAACCATGGTAATCGGCTTCATAATGGAGCCGAATTCATATACGTGCGAGACCAGTGGGTTCTCCAGTAGTTGCGGATTTACATTTGTAAGGTCATTCGGGTTATAGGTCGGGTACGAAGCTAGGGCGATAATAGCGCCCGTTTTTGGATCCATAATAATACCCCCGCTACTGTGGCTCGAGTGCGTTGCGTTCATGGCGGCAACGTCGTCCATAAGCCGCGTCTCCACCTCCGGCTCTATCGTTGTCACGACGTCGCCTTCACGCGCGTTTTGTGCGCTTACCAGCGTACTCCCCGCGCCGGAAAAAAGCGTAGCAAAGAAATTGCCGAGCAGGTCGCCTCCTGAGCGCTCGAGCACTGAATCGTACTCTTCCTCGAGACCTGATTGTCCAATGAGCGTGGAGCCGGACCCGTAGCCGACCACGCCGATTGTTTTAGTCGCTAGCGACGCTCCTGGATACCAGCGCCAGCGTTCCGGCAGCAGCTCTACGCCCGTGATATTTTGTGCCGCGAGCGATTGCCCAGCAGCAGACGAGAGGCCATGCGCCACCTCGACGTAGACGAGATTTTTATTGGCGGCAGCCGTAAGAAACGCCGACTTTGAAAGCGTCGTGGTTGCTACGGCGCTTATGGCGTCATACGCTGCCGTAGGCGCGGCAAGCAAGCGCGGGTTTATGGCGACGAGATACCCCGCAGCGAGCGTGGCTGCGCTTACATGTATCCCATTTTTGGTCGTGAAATAAATAGAACCACGATCAAAAAGACCGCTCTGTCCGGCGGCCGCAAATTGCTGTTCAGCCTTACGGCTATACTCGGCACCCTGTGCTACCTGCACGAAATAGAGCCGCCCCACGATAAGCGTTGCTACGGCAAGCACCACCGCAAGCACCACACGAACTCGTAGCCGGAATACAGCGCGCATGCACGCAGTCTACCGCAGCGCCGTAGCCCGAGCGCCGGGCACATATACCTCAGCAATCGGCTTTGCATACCCGGCCGCAGCGTAGTCGGTGCTGTTGATGCCCGCTATCGCCGACAGGTACTGCCCCTCAAGAACGGCGACCTGCGCTTCGTCGCTGCGCACCGATTGGGAAAACTGTACCGTAACGGCAGCGTACGCCATAACAACGGCGATAAGCCCCACGTACGCCACGCCGAGCGTTGCTACAAGGCCCGTTAAAAGCGCGATGGGAGAAAACGAAGCCCGGGCGCGCGCAGGCGACGTGAAAGCAGCATTACGCATAGGTATAGTGATGAGTTGAAGGAATAAGAAGCGCACTGTCCGCGGGCTGCATCGAGCGTTCAAAGACACGGAGCTTAGCGCTACGCGCGCGCGGATTTGCTGCGAGTTCCGCGCGGCTCGGCACCAAGGGCTTTTTGGGAGAGAGCGACCCTAAACCAGAGTCCTCCGCAGCACGGAGCATCTTTTTTACGATCCTGTCCTCGATGCTGTGGAACGAAATGACCGCAAGCCGTCCGCCCGCCGCAAGCGCTGCGAGCGCTGCTGACACACCCTCCTTGAGCGCTCCCAGTTCGTCGTTGACGGCAATGCGCAGCGCTTGGAAGGTCTTCGTTGCGGGGTGGATACGACGATGGTGATACCAGTTTGGCGTACCGGACATAATCGCCGCCACAAGCGCGCCAGTAGTGAGAATGCGCTCGTGCGCTCGTGCTATGACTATCGAACGAGCGATACCACGCGCAAACCGCTCCTCACCGTAATTGAAAATAAGGTCGGCTAATTCAGCTTCGCTCGCGGAGTTGACCACCTGGGCAGCTGTTTCGCCGTTCTCCCCATACGTCATAAGAAGCGGCTCGTCTCGCTGGAATGAAAAGCCTCGCGGTGCAGATATCTGGTAGCCGCTCCAGCCCAAGTCGAAGAGCACGCCCTGTACCTTGCCGAGGTCGAGCCGCTCAAGGATGTGCGCAAGGTTGCGAAAATTGTCATTGACCAAGTGCGCGGTCGGGCGTGCTTCTCGACGATCTGCCGCATATTCCGCACGGGCGCGTTCGACCGCTTCTGGGTCGGCGTCGATACCGACGATCGTGCCGTCACCACCGAGCCGGGCGAGAATCGCAGCGAAGTGCCCCGCCCCGCCCAAGGTAGCGTCTACAATTGTGTCGTTTTTGAGCGGAGCTAGCGCCTCAATAGCCTCAGCGAGCAAGACGGTTGCGTGCTTCGCTTCCATACTCTCTATGCGGTAAGCGACTCCGCGAGCGCATCGGCGTCGCGCTCAATCGAGGCGGTATACGTCTTCCACGCCCCTTCGTCCCAAATTTCTATGCGACTGGCGACCCCCGCAATAATTGCTTTTGAACTCAGTCCGGCGTAGGCGCGCAAATGATCAGCGATGAGCACGCGTCCGGCGCTGTCGACATCGACCTCCATGGCCCCCGCAAGGAAGAGGCGCGCAAGGCCGCGCCCGGCTGCGTTACCACCGGCATGAAAAGCGCGGCTCTCTGCTTCTTTCGCCCACTCTTTTTTCGAGTACACGAACAAGCAGTGATCAAGCCCCCGCGTAATAACCACCGACCGGCCAAGGTCCTTGCGGAACTTTGCCGGCAATGAAATCCGATTCTTCGGATCGAGCGTATGAGTGTATTCGCCGATGAACATGGGTGGTTCGTGGGCTGGAGTGAGAAGCGGACCACCATTCCGCTTCCCACTTCATCCCACTTGATGGGATTATATGACACTTCCCTTCTGTTTACACCATGAAGTTATCCCCACGCAACAGAAAAACGCCCGTGATCAGGCGCTTTTCGTCGCGACGTGTACTTGAAGCACTTACGCGAAATGTTCGATAAATCGCGGAATGAGTAGCGATGCTTCCGGCGATGCGCGCATGACGTGATTGATTTCGGCGCCGTCGGGCATGTACCCGGGTAAATTCGAAAGCCGCTGTGCCATATCCGCTGCAGTGAGCTCCGGGTGGAACTGAAACGTATAGAACGCAGGGGTGTATCGTAATGCGCTAAAACGACAGCGCTCGCCAGTGGCCAGAAGGGTTGCTCCCTCCGGTAGAGCAGAAAGACTGTCCTTGTGTCCGTACTGCGCAACGAACGTTTCCGGCAGTTCACCGAGAAAGACATCGCGCTTCCCCTCTTCAGTAAGCGTAACGTCTTCGGAGCCACTCTTTGCTTGTTCGGGGTCGTGTACCACCGGTACGCCGTGAATTTCGGCCACAAGTTGGTGCCCGTAACAAATACCAAGCGTAGGCAGCGCCGTGTCCATTACGTAGTTCACGAGCGGCCGCAGGCGTTCGGCTAAACGATGCGAGGTGCGCCGCGCTTCATCATCTGGCGCGCGGCCCTCGTCGAAATCGAAATCTCCTGACCCGCCGATAATCACCGTGTCCATGCTTCCTACGACGACCTCCGGGTCTTGCCAGGAAATTCGCTCGTCGAGCGTACTTATAAACGCCCATTCCGCCTCAGGAACGAGCTCGGCGTACGTACGCTGCTCGCGCGCCAAAAGCTCTGCATTCATTCGCGACTGGAGCACAAGAATCTTCTGCTGCATATTGGGCACTGTACCGCACGAGCGGCCGTGTCCGCTATCCCCAGTCGCTTGCACGCGTATTTGACGAACGCGGCGGCTCTAGGGTAATCTGTTGGTGATGCAATCTTTTGCAAACCCATCGCTCCTCCTCCTTGCGATTACCAGCCTCGTCCTACTGCCGGTCGGGGTTTCGCTTGAGTTTTCTTCCCAGAGAATCTAAAAAGAAGAACATTGAAGCGAACCCCCGACCGAATGGTCGGGGGTTCGCTCGTTTCCAGGGACGAGTTTGTACCTTCCGCGCTTGCGCGCCTGAACGCGCCAGCACCCCTAGGGAGAACTACGCAATGACCGTGACCTACGGCGCTTTTGCTGGAGATATGCTCGCCTGCCGCGCGTTGGAATTGTTGGCGGCAGAAGAAATTCCTACGGTGCTACTCTCTGCGGACACTGCTCCTCCGCTCGAGCTCATTGTGGTCTTCACTTGTGACGGGCCGTACCACAACAGAGGCGTGTACTCACGATTTTTGAGTGAGGAAGACTGTGCTCCCGGGAGTCGCTATCGAATCCCGGCGGCAATCGCCTCGCTCCCTGCACGCAAGCTCGCGCTGCGGCCTTGGTCAACCAGCACTACGGAAGCGCCACGTCTGGCGGGGCTCCGCGCCTCGCTCCTCCACGTGCACGCTCGACTCACCGGCGATAACCTGCTGAGGGTGCGACGGCCGTCCGGTGGCAACGCGCATGGCTGGCGTCGTCGCACCCGCGACGAGCGGCCCCTGGCCCTCTGACGATGCGCAAAAAAGGCGGCCCCTGTGGCCGCCTTTTCTCCTGCACGATAACCAGACCCGAGTGTTAGCCGAGCATGTCTGTTTTATCTGAGACGTCTACCCGAAGCGGACGCGGTCGCATGAGCGGGAAGGTCTGACCTTCGCGAATCGGCACGCCCTCGAGCGTGCTAAAAAGCCGCTCTGAGACGCCAAAACCGAACGCTGGCGGCATGCCGTACTCAAGCGCTTCGACGTACTCAGCATCCGGCATCTGTGCCTCTTCGTCTCCAGCAGCACGCAGGTCGCCCTGGCGTTTAAAACGTTCTGCCTGATCAATCGGGTCATTAAGCTCACTGAAACCCTTCCCCATTTCGCTGCCCGCAAGCATAATCTGAAAGCGCTCGACGACGCGCGGATCTTTGGGGTCTTTTTTTGCAAGCGGCTCCATGTACACCGGTACGTTTATCAAGAAACCCGGTCCAACGAGTTCCTTACGAATCTTCTTCCAAAGCAGGTCTACCGCTCGACCCGCATCCTGTACGTCCTCGCTGCCGATGCCCATTTTTGCGAGCTGCGCGTGCAGGCTCGCAAGCGGCATATCAAGCGCATCGCGCGGATCAAACCCATACGCCGCTTTCATTCGGGCGCTGAAATCAAACATCTCCCACTCTTTTCCAAGATCAACCTCCGCGCCCTTTATGGTGAAAACGCGGGTCCCGTAGACTTCGTCAGCAATTTTTCGATACAGGTCGCGAATCATGTCCATGCCCTGCCGATAGTCTTTGTATGCTTCATAAAACTCAAGCTGCGTGTAGTCCTGCGCGTGCTCAGCGCTCATGCCCTCATTACGGAAAATACGCCCGATCTCAAACACTTTAGGCAGTCCAGCGACCATAAGCCGCTTCTGCCACAGCTCGCCCGCGCTAATGCGCAAGTACACATCAATATCGAGCGCGCTGTGATGTGTTACAAACGGCGCAGCCTCTGCCCCGCCAGTCGTCGTTTCAAGCACTGGGGTCTCCACCTCCACGAAGCCCCGCTCAAGCAAATACGCACGAATAACATTCCAAAACTTTGATCGACGGCGAATGCGATTCGCCGTTTCTTCAGACAATAAGATATCAAGATACCGTTTGCGATACCGTTCATCCTCATCCTTAAGGCCAAACCACTGATCGGGTATCGGCAAAAGAGATTTCGCCAGCATACGCCAGGATTCGGCATGCACCGAGCGCATGCCGCGTTTCGTGGTATATGCATACCCAGCAAACTCTACGAAATCGCCCGTATCGACGCTTTTCTGAAACGAAACAAACGAATCCGCGCCGAGGACATCCTTTTGCAGATACGCCTGTACCTTGCCCGACCCGTCGCTTACGTCGATAAACATAGCCCCACCGTGCTCGCGAAATGACACAATGCGCCCCGCTATAGTGACCGGCGATTTCGTTGCCTCAAGTCGCTCGTAGTCGGCTAGAAAGGAAGCGACGTCGTGGGTTCGGTTGCTGCTAACCGGATACGGGTCCACGCCTGCTTCTTCCATTCGATGCAGCTTTTCGAGCCGCTGTGCGCGTATCTCCTCTAGAGCCATAGCGGAATGCTACCACGAGCGGCGGGAAAAACGAGAAGCCGGCGGCCGGCGGCTTCTCGGGCAAGAACGCTGTGCGAGACGTTAGCCGATTTTTTCGACGACGTAGGTCTGCTTCCCTGCCGGAGTTTCAAACGTAAACACGTCGCCTTTCTTTTTCCCCATAAGCGCAGCGCCGAGCGGCGAAACGTGCGAAAGCTTTTTCACGCGCATGTCCGCCTCCTCGCTCCCCACAATTGTGTATTCGTGCACGTCACTGCTGCCATCCTTGCGAATCCACACCTTCGAATTGAAGCCGACTTCGTTCTTTTTTGCGCCACTTGAGGCGATCTTGGCGTGCTTCACAAATTCCTCGAGCTTCTTAATGCGCTCCTCGGTTGCAGCTTGCAAGTCGCGCGCTTCTTGGTATTCGGCGTTTTCGGACAAATCTCCCAGCGACCGAGCGTACTCGAGATTTTTTGCAATTTCCGTACGACGCGTGGTTTTGAGGTGTTCAAGCTCTTTCACCATCTCGTCGAACTTCTCTTGCGAGACGTAGCTGTCAGTTGCGTCGGGCATATATAGGTAGATTATGTGGCGTCATTGTACGCGAGGCATGCGGAAGCGCAAGCAGCAACGCAAACGATACCCTACCCGCCCGTGAGCGCGGGCACCGTTGAAGACGCGAGGACATCCGTACTGGTTGACGTTCCGCCCACGTACGGAGAGTTTTCAGCATAAAGCGCATCGAAGAGTTGCTGCATCACCCATACAGCGTCTTCACCAGCGCCCGAGGGACCGCGTTCAAGCACGACCGAAAACGCGTACTGGGGGTGATCGTAGGGGAAGAAGCCCTCAACCCAAGTGTTGTCATACTGGTTCTGGCTCCCTACCTGCGCCGTACCAGTCTTTGCCGCTACCGCGAGGTACGGCAGGTTAATTCTCCCGATAAGCGTCGTCCCCGTTACACCGAGCCGCATGCCTTCACGCACCACCTGGAGCGCGGAGGGAGACGCAGCAACTGGCGTACCAAGTGCCTTCTGCCCCGCAAGAAGCGTTGGCGTGTAGAGCGTGCCGCCGTTAGCGACTGCCGCCGTCGCACGGACCATCTGAATCGGCGTCACCTGCATTCCGTACTGGCCGATTGCAGTAAAGTAGGTGTCTCCAAGATACCAGGGAGAGCCGAAGACTTGCTGCTTCCAGGCAGGACTAGGCACGAGCCCGCTCGCCTCGCCCGGCAGGTCAATGCCCGTTGTCGTGCCGAGTCCAAACTGCCGGTACCAGTAATCGAGCCTGTTGATACCAAGCCCTTTTATCGGCCCAAAACCGCCTCCCACAGTGTAGAAGAACACGTCTGACGACCACGCGATTGCCTGGCGCACCGTGACGAGTCCAAGTGCCTTCCAGCCGGTATACCGAAATACTTGCCCGGGGTGGTAGGGGTCCTTTATCGTGAGGAGGCCGGTGTCGTCGATAGTCGTCTCGGGCGTTATGACGCCATCGGTGAGCGCCCCTGCCGCCTCAAACGGCTTCACGATAGAGCCGGGCGTATATACGCCTTGCACTGCGTGGTCAAGGAACGGATGCCCGGGGTCCGTATTGTACGCAGCAATCGCGCTCGCCGGGCCGCCGTTACTCATCACATTTGGGTCGTAGCTCGGATACGACACAATGGCCTGCACCGCACCAGTATGCACATCCATAATAACGCCCGCTCCCGCAACGAACCCCTGTTGAACGGTTACGTTCTGCAGCGCCCGAGCAAAGAGCTCCTCGAGATTCGCATTCACGGAAAGCCGCAGCGTCTTGCCCGGCTGAGGTGGGACGATGTCTCCCTCAGAACGAATATGCCCAAGCGCGTCACGCTCCGCGAGAAGCTGACCGTTTGTGCCTGAGAGGAGACTGTTGTACTGCGCCTCGAGGCCCGCAATGCCGGATTCTTTCGTGTCGTAGTAATTACCGTGCGCGTCCTTTTTCGGGTACGAAACATAGCCCATGATCTGCCCCATTGATGGAAGCGCGTAGTAGCGCGTTACCGAACCGTCGGAGTGCGATACGTTCTCTGCAAGCGGCACGCCGTTCACGTCCACAATTGCGCCACGTGACGCGAACAGCGTCGTGACTGCAAGACTGTTATTAGCGCTCTCTGCAGCAAACGCCTTGCCTTGCACAATCTCCAGCTGGCCTGCCCGCAGCAACAGTACGCTTATGAGTCCTGCGATCACAATCATCAAGGACACATACGTTCTGCGCGTAAGCGGTTTCTCGAGGCGCCCCTCGAACTGGTCTCTATTAAAGGAAGTGGAGGTCGCTGCGTCCAAAAAAATCTCGTCCGGCGCAATCTCCGCATTCCACTTTCGCCTACGTCGCCAGAGCATCGTTATTCGATGATACTCGCTTTGACCCGTCCCCGCACGAGGTACAAGCCGAAGGTCGCCACCGCGCCTAAAAGAGCAAAAATCGGCACCGGGTACGCGCCTGGCGTCCAATACAGTGCTTCCAAAAAGAGACCGCACGCGAGCGGTAGAAGCGGCACGACCGTACCCGCTGCGAGCACAAAGAACGCCGCGAACTGCCACGGAAGCGCAATGACCGAAAGCAGCGCAGCAACGGTGAGCGCACCTTTTATCATGGGTGCGTGCTTGTGGCGCACGAAAGCGCGCTTTGGAGCTGCTGCGTTCCGGGGCGCAGAACCACCCACGCGAGCGAGAAAGGATTCACCGCCGGCGCAATCCGCAACTGTGCGCTCGGCGAAGAAGGACTGCGGTCGATGCGCAACACCTGTCCTACGGGCAGAGCCCCCGGACCGGGCGCGTACACATCGTCGCCAACGGCTACACTTGCCGTTGAAGGAATGGAGGCGGAAAACGCTCCTGCTCCCGCTCCCGCAAGCACCACCGGCAACTGCTGCGACCCAATCCACGCGTTCATTTTTTGTCCCGGCGCTGAAAAGAGCGTTACCCGCGACTGATCGGCAAGTGCCATCGTGACAATGCCTACCGGTACCCCGCTAGTACCGAATACTTCCATACCGACCGAAACGCCCGAGCGCGTTCCTGCCGCGAGCATGAGTGCGCCGTACGGATCCTCCGGCGGGGCCGCAAGCACCCCCGCCACAACACCCGGCGCTTGAGACGCAGACGAAGTGGCGTTCAAAAGCGCAGCGAGATCGACGTTCTTCTGAACGAGCGCGCGGTTCTCGACTACAAGCGCTGCGTTCTCGCTTTCGAGCGCGCGGTACTTTGCGGCAAGCCCGGTGGTGCTTCCCGGCAGAACGCTGTGCACCGACCGCGCCGCAGCGGTTGCGCCGCGCTCAAGCGGCGCGACGGACGCAAAGAAGGCATTCGGCGCAGCAATGCGCAGCACAAGCGCGCAGACAGAAAAAAGCAGCGCGAATGCACCCCAGGTAAACCGCGCCTGCGAAAGGAGCGCATTACGTCTCGCTAAGTAGGTCCTCTTCATTTATGAAAAAATCCTGATAGTGCTCCGGCGACTCCGTCACTATGCCCGTGCCGCGCACCACGGCGGTGAGCGGTTCAGGCGCTACGGTAACCGGAACACCGAGCATCTTCGCGAGAAGCGGCGGCAGCCCGCGCAGGAGCGCGCCGCCGCCAAACACGAACACCCCGCGTTCAAGCACATCGGACAGCAGCTCCGGCGGCGTCGCTTCGATGACCTCCTTCATAGCATCCATAAGCGCATCAAACGAAGAGGCGAGCGCCTCGCGCACGTGGCCATCGTTAAGCACAATTTCCCGAGGCAGCCCAGTCGCCAGGTCACGGCCGCGCACACTGTGCGAGAGCTGCTCGTCGAGCGGCATCACCGAGCCTATCGCGACCTTCACGTCTTCAGCGGTGCGCTCGCCAATTCCGAGTTTAAACTCGCTTCTCACGAAGTCTATGATGTTGTCGTTGAATCGGTCGCCCGCAACCTGCGAGCTTTTTGATGCGACCGTTCCTTTGAGCGCAATGACCGCGATGTCCGTTGTGCCAGCGCCAATGTCGAGCACCATGGTGCCGAATGCTTCAGAGACCGGAAGTTTGGCGCCGATTGCGCCAGCGACCGGCTCCTCAAGAATAATGGCCTGACGCGCGCCGGCATTCAGCGCCGCATCGCGTACCGCGCGGCTCTGGACGTTTGTGACCCCCGTCGGCACGCCCACGACAACGCGCGGACCAAAGAGCCGCATGCGGCCGTTATCCGCTTTACGAATAAGGTACGTGAGCAGCTCCTCGGTCACCTCAAAGTCGCTTATAACGCCGTGCGAGAGCGGTCGCACCGCACGGATATGCGGCGGCGTTTTGCCGAGCATCGCCTTAGCCTCCTTCCCCACCGCAACCACCTGACCGGTTTTATCGTTTACCGCGACAACCGATGGTTCGTTGAGCACAATGCCCCGGCCGCGTACGTAGACAAGCGTGTTGCTCGTACCGAGGTCGATACCTATGTCGCTCGAGAAAAGCGAGTTTTTTGAAAAGCGGGCCATGCTAGGAAAATCGTGCGACCAGTGCCGCGCGCGCTACCTTTTCTACCGTACCCGTCTTGCGATCTACGACCTCAAATGTATCGGTCGCTACCGCGTCCTTGCCGACCACCACGCGCGCAGGCATGCCGAGCAAATCGCTCTCCGCAAATTTCTCTCCGGGCCGCAAGTCGCGATCGTCGTAGAGTACTGCGACACCCTTCTCCGAAAGTTCGGCATAAAGCCCGTCGGCAAGCGCTGCGACCTCATCGCCCGGCTTCCCGAGCGAGACCACATGCACCGCAAACGGCGCGACGCTCGCGGGCCACACAATTCCTCTTTCGTCGGAGAGCAGTTCTACGATTGTCCCCATAAGCCGCGCGGGACCGATACCGTAGGAACCCATCCATACCGGTTCGTCTTTGCCGTCGGCGTTTTTAAAAGTGAGTCCAAGCGCGGCTGAATACTTCGTTCCGAGCGGAAAAATATTACCCACCTCTATCGACTTCTCCTGACGGAGCTCTTCTTTTTTGATACCGAGGTCGGCAAGGACGTCGTCCGTACACACCTCTTCGTTTATAGCGATCTTTTTCCCCTCGTGGATGTAAATGAGGTCTTCACCCGCCTCGCACACGGTTTGGAATTCATCGCTGAATTTGCTAAACGATCCTCCCGAAGCAAAGGTGCGGTACGTCTGGCCGCCAATGCCAGCACGGGTAAAGACGCGCAAGTATGCCTCGGCCGCCTGTTCATAAAATTCCTTAAACTGCGCTTCATCGCGATTGAACGAATATAAATCTTTCATAATGAACTCGCGGGAACGCATGATGCCGCTTTTGGCCCGCGTCTCATTGCGAAACTTATTTTGGAACTGATACGCATAGCGCGGCAGATCTTTATACGAAGCAATATGGTCGCGCATGAGCCGTGTGATCGGCTCTTCGTGCGTGAAGCCTAAGCCCAGCTCGGCGTCATTCTTGAGCTTGGTCTTAAACCATACATCGACGTCTTCGTCGCCCCAGCGTTTAGTTTTCTTCCAGAGTTCCGGGTCCTGAAGCGAAGAAAGCAGCACCTCTTCCCCGCCGATAGCGTTCATTTCTTCGCGAATGATGCCAATGACGTTATTGAGCGTCTTCAAACCGAGCGGAAGGAAGTCATATACGCCGGCCATTTCTTTATGCACGTAGCCAGCGCGAATGAGCAGCTGCGCATTTTTAGAGACTTCATCAGCGGGCGCCTCGCGCCGCGCCTTCGTAAACAGCTTCGACTGCTTCATAGTGAGCTCAGTATAAGCTGGCCGCGGGCGAAGCGCAAAAAAGGCCAAACAGAGGCCTATACGAACCGAAGCACGTCGTGGACCGAGACGACCACCACGAGCAAAATAAGCAGCGCAAATCCAACCGTGTTCACCGTCGCCGCTATAGTTGGGTTAATCGCGCGGCGGCGCACCGCTTCGATAGCGACAAACAGCAGACGGCCGCCGTCGAGCGCCGGAATCGGAATCAGGTTGATAAGCGCAAGATTCACGGATATGACCGCAATCAAGGAGAGCAGATTGCCAAATCCCTGAGTCGACGCGCTGCTAATGTGCGAAACAATGCCAATAGGACCCGACACCTGCGAGAGATTCGCGGAGAAGGTAAACAGACCCGAAATAAGCTGCCAGAGGCCGTGCACAGTGAGCACCGTCACGCCCCAGGTAAGCGACGCACTTTGTGTTATCGCCGAGGGAAACGATACGGGCGTAACGCCCACCGGGTAAATATCTACGCCAAGCACATAGCGCGCAGGATCAGTTGCGACGAGCCCCGCAACCGGGGTCGCTGTTGCGGTCGCTACCCCGCCAGCAACCTGCTGCACAGAAAGCGCGATGGGTGTCCCCTTACTAGCATTAACGAAAGCTGAGAAGCTCGCTGTACTGGTCGCAGACCATGTGCTCTGTTCAGCGCGCGCTGAAAGAATTTCATCGCCCGGCTGCAATCCGGCCTGTGCTGCCGGGGAGTTCGGCAGCACCGCGGTTACCGCCACATGTACATCGTGCGCACGAGCAATCTCGCTCTGCGAAAGCGCGCGCGGGGTACCCGCCATAAGCGCTGCGGCAATGAGTACGAACGCAAACAAAAAGTTCATCGCAATACCCGCCACGAGCACGAGCGCCTGGAGAATGCGCGGCCGCGCCGCGAAGCTACGCGGGTTTTGTTCATCACCGCCGTCTTCGCCACGAATTTTCACGAAACCTCCGAGCGGCAGCCAGTTAAGGGTGTAGGTCGTTCCGCCCATTTTCCCGAGCGTAAGGGCGCGCGGAGGGAAACCTAGGCCAAACTCGTCGACCTGCATTCGCGAGAGTTTCGCGACGACGAAATGCCCGAATTCATGCACGAGAATGAGCGCGCACAGCGCCACAAGCACAATGAGTCCCTGTCCGAATAGTCCAAATGCTGCAATCATTTCCGCAGTGTACTACACGAAAGCGACAAAAACTCGCGCGCGCGTTACCGCGCTATCTCGACTTCTTTTTTCTTAAGTAGTTCGGCAAGGGTTTCGTTACCCGCATCGATGCGCTTTTGAATTTCGCTTTTAAGGCGCGCCACTTCGTCTTGGCCCATGCCGCCGTCTTTTTCAGCCGCTTCGAGCTCTTTGATAGCCTCGGTGCGGTGCCCGCGAAGCGTCACGCGCGCTTGCTCGGTACGATCGCCGGCAATCTTCAGAAGCTGCGTGCGACGCTCCGACGTAAGTTCAGGGAAAAGCACGCGCACTCCTTGACCGTCTACGGCAACACCCACTCCTAGGTCCGCATCCACTATACTTTTCTCTACCGCCTTAATCGTAGATGCATCCCAGGGCGCCACGCGCAGCGTGCGCGCGTCTTCAATGGTGATACTCGCGAGCTCGCGGAGCGGCGTGCGCGCTCCGTACACTTCCGCCTTTACGGAGTCGAGAATAGCGGGTGTGGCGCGGCCGGTGCGCACGCCCGAAAGTTCTCGTTGAAGCCAGTCATGCGTCTCGGTAATCTGCGCGTCGAGTGTCGAAAAATCGTATGCCATATGCGACCCATCATACCAAATAACTTGGAACCGCTGGAATGCGTTGCGCGGCGCGCATTTCACCACGACACCGCGTCCACCAGTAACGCAAGATGTTCAAGGATGAGGCGCACCGGCGCGCTGCGGTCGTAGAGGTAGCTTCGTAACGTAGCGATGTCGGAAAGCAGTTCCGCTACCACGCGCTCGCCTTTGGCAAAGCGTTCGTACGCACTACCTTCTATGCCGTTCACCAGCGCAATGGCTTCGTCGCGATGCAAACGGCGTTCCTCTTCGTCTTTGCCGCTCACAAGCTTTTTTATAAGCGCCGTACGCTTCTCTTTACTCGCGTGCAAAAATGCTTCCGCTAAGGGGCTGCTGTTTCGCTCGTGACTCACTCCGTGCGCGCCGCTTTCGTGCGCGAGCACCTGCACGCGCGAACGTAGCGTGGGCAGTAGGCCGCCTAAGGTAGGTAGTATTAAAAAAAGTCGGACGCCCTCAGGCGGTTCTTCAAATAGCTTCAGCAGCGCATTTTGCGCTTCGTGGTACGCGCGATCGGCCGCAAGCACAAGTACGCTGCCGCGTGCGCCCGAAGGCGCGCGGGCTGCCACGGTTGCTACGTCTCGCGCGTCATCAACAGAAAATAGCCCGTAGCGCAGAATGGTTACGTCCGGATCGTGCGCTGGCAGCCCAAACTCGCGCTCGATACAAGCGGTAGCAACAGCGATTCCTTCTTCTTTCTCTGCCTCGATAACAAAAGCGTGGGCCACTGCTAAAAGTATAAACCTTTTACAAGATTCAAGCCCGGCGCGTTGCTACATACCGGGCCCGTTCGAGATCGCAAACGAGTCCACCCTTGATTCAAACCGATCGGGCTCTACTTTTTGGCAATAATGCTTTTTTGGTACGTATCCAAATGCTTGAGCGCGATACCAGTCCCGCGCGCAACGCAGTAGTACGGGTCGTTGGCGAGCTTGGCGATAACCCCTGTGCGGCGATACACCAACTCCGGCATCTGGCGCAGCTGCGAGGAACCGCCCGTCAGTATGATGCCGTTGTCGATAATGTCCGCAGCGAGCTCGGGCGGCGTCTCTTGCAGTACTTTGCGGATCGCCTGAGTCATTTCTCGCAACTCGCGCGCCATCGCCTGAACCACATCGTTGGTTGAGAGCTCAACCGTGCGCGGCAACCCCGAAACGAGGTCGCGCCCTTTTACGGAAAGCGAGAGCTCTTCGCCCAGCGGAACCGCAGCACCCACTTCAATCTTAATCTGTTCTGCAGTCTTATCGCCAATCGCTAAATTAAACTGTTTCTTTACATAATCCACAATCGCGTGGTCGAGTCGGTCGCCAGCGCACTTCACGCTCGTCGAAGCAACAATGCCGCCGAGCGAAATCACCGCGACGTCGATAGTGCCGCCGCCGATATCCACAATCATGCGACCCATCGGCTCGTGGATCGGAATGCCTGCACCGATCGCCGCGAGAATCGGCTCCTTGACCACGTACGCGTTCTTCGCGCCCGCCTTCATGGCCGCTTCAATCACCGCGCGTTTCTCGGTGCTCGTTACGCCTGCCGGCACCGAGATGAGTACGGTCGGCTTGAACGGATTTCTCCCGAGCGCTTTGCGCATGAAATAGCGCAGCATCGCCTCGGTCACACGGTAGTCGGCAATGACCCCGTCCTTCATGGGGCGGTACGCCACAATGTCGTCCGGCGTACGTCCGATCATTTTCTTGGCCTCTATGCCGATGGCGAGTATTTTGTTTCCGCCGCGCATCTTCCCCTTTTTTTGCCGCTCCCGTCCCTTCCCCACCGCAACTACCGAGGGCTCGTTTATGACTACCCCCTTGCTGGGGACAAAGACGAGCACGTTTGTCGTTCCGAGGTCGATACCGAATTTGGGAGAAAAAAGCGACATGTCTTGCTAGCGCATCATACCGCACGAGCTTGCGCTTGCGCAAAAGTACAGCGGTAAAGGTGGTAAAATCGCCCTGATGCACAACAGTACCAATTTCATTATTGAGGGCGCTCGCGAGCTTTCCGGCGACGTCGTTACCAGCCGCTCGAAAAATGGCGCCGTTGCCCTTCTCGCTGCAACACTCCTTAATCGCGGCACAACCACTCTGCGCAATATGCCGCATATAGAGGAGGTGTATCGGCTTGTGGAGGTTTTGCAGTCAATCGGCGTCGCTGCAGCGTGGCAGGGTAACGATCTCGTCATCACGCCGACGACGACCCTTTCGCTTGAACGCATCGACGCCGAAGCGGCCACCAAGACGCGCAGCATCATTCTGTTCATCGGCGCGCTCATTCACGAACTGAAGACGTTCGACATCCCGCAGTCAGGCGGCTGCACGCTCGGAACGCGCACCGTCCGCCCCCACCTTTGGGCGCTTGAGAAATTCGGCGTACACATCGAAGCGCTGAGCGACCGCTTCCAGATTGAGCACCACGGCCTTACCCCTGCCGAAGTCGTACTGCTCGAATCAGGCGACACTGCCACAGAGAACGCGCTCTTGGCTGCCGCGCGTTTACCCGGAACGAGCGTCATCAAGTACGCCTCCGCAAACTACATGGTGCAAGAACTGTGCGGGTTTCTTGCGGCACTCGGCGTGCACATTGAAGGCGTCGGCACCACGACACTTACAGTCCACGGCGTACCAAACATCGCTACCGACCTTGCCTATAGCGTTGCGGAAGACCCGATAGACAGCATGTTCTTTATTGCACTAGCGGCAACGACGCGCTCCGCGCTCACGGTCCGTCGCGCGCCGCTCGCCTTTCTCGAACTCGAGCTTGCGGTACTGGAAAAAATGGGCCTCGATTTTTCGATAACGGAAACGGGAGTTTCAGAAAACGGCGTGACGCGCCTTGCAGATATCAGTCTTCGCCCATCGGAACTCACTGCCTTCCCGGAAAAGATTCATCCGCGCCCGTACCCCGGCCTCAATATGGACAACCTTCCATTCTTCGCTGTGATAGCGACGCAGGCACAAGGCACGACCATGCTCCATGATTGGGTGTACGACAAGCGCGCGATTTACTACACCGAACTCGAGCGCCTTGGAGCCCGCACACTCCTACACGACCCCCACCGCATTTCTATCGACGGCCCGACCCGACTCAAGGGCGCTGAAGTCGTCTGCCCGAGCGTCTTGCGCATCGGCGCTATGCTGGTGATTGCGATGCTCGCGGCCAAAGGCCGCTCGATGCTGCGCAACGTTTACACAATTAACCGAGGCTACGAGAATCTGGTCCCGCGGCTACGCGCTTTGGGCGCTGCCATCGAAGAAGTCCAGGCAGAAAATATCGTGAGCCTCGTGCTCGAGCAAGATCCCGTTAGGCAGTAGCTGAGCCGAGTTCGGTTCGAGCGGTGGTCCGCTATACTAGCACTATGGAGTCCATCGGCGATCGCGCAAAGAAACTGCAGGAAGAGCTTGAGCGGCGGCGAGCGCAAGCACCCAAAGGCCGCAACCGACTCACCGAACGCGGCGAACTTATGCGCTTTTTCTGTCGGCACCTCAACTTCGCACGCGCAAAAGACGGGCATGCCGCCATCAGCATGCCGCGCATGGGTAAAATCCTTGAAGGCATCCCTACCGAAGACCTGTACTACCTCCAGAGCGTCTGCTCAAAGGCTAAACATTTCAGCAAGAAATTTTGGTGGGAGGTCGACCCCAAGAAGCATCTTAAAGAAAACGACCAGCCTTTTTGAATTGTGGTAGAATGCACGTGCAGTTTGCTGCTCACCCTTGAGACAAGCTGCGCCGGCTGGCGCGCTACCCCTCCCCGGGACACCGCGCAAACGCGCCAGCCGGCACCCTCTTCAGACGCCCTTTCTCACGCATCGGTAGGAATCCGATGCGTTTTCTGTTATTTTTTGCCATATGAAGACCATCGTGCAAGAGGATGCGCCCGTATTGCGCGAAATCGCCGTGCCAGTACCCGAAAACCTTTTCGGGTCTCAGAAGCTTATGTCTATTCTGCAGGACATGGCTGAGGCGCTCAACCGCGAGCCGGACGGGGTTGCACTTGCCGCACCGCAAATCGCTGTTCCCTATCGCATTTTCATCGTGCGCGTCGACCGCACCCTTCCGGCACCTCCTCACGATGAAAACGAGCCGGACGCGCTGCCGGCACCCGGGCCACAGGTGGACGTTTATATCAATCCAGAAATCGTCAAAACCTCGCGCCGTCGAGCTGAAATGGAGGAAGGGTGTCTCTCGGTTCGCGGCGTGTACGGCACCACGCGGCGCCACGAGCGCGTTACCGTGCGCGCGCGGCACCCTAACGGCACGCGTTTTGAGCGTGGCGGAGGAGGGCTCCTCGCCCAGATATTTGAACACGAAACTGATCACCTAAACGGCATACTTTTTATCGACCACGCCGACCACCTGATTGAAACCTCGCCGAACCATGACGCAACTGTGTAAGCCATTTGTGTTCTTTGGCACTCCCTCGGTTGCCGCTCATACGCTTGAGGCATTGCTTGAGGCAGACTTTACGCCGAGAGTAGTCATCACCAACCCTGACGCGCCACAAGGACGCGGCCTTGAACTGCAGCCTTCTCCGGTCAGGCGGCTTGCGGAGGAGCGCGGCATCCCTGTGCTAACGCCGCCCGAACTTGACTCAGCTGCACAAGCGTCCATTGCCGCGTTTGGCGCCTCGTACGCAGTCGTCGTTGCGTACGGAAAAATCTTCCCGGAGGAGCTCATTGCTGCGTTCCCCCTTGGCGTACTCAACGTCCACTACTCCCTGCTCCCGAAGTATCGCGGCGCGACGCCGATGGAAACAGCGCTTCTTAACGGAGAACGTGAGACAGGCGTAACTATTCAAAAAATGGTTCGGAAGCTTGACGCAGGCGATATACTCGCGCAAGAAACGCTCGCCATCACTCCCGGCGAAACGGCACGGGAACTGCGTCCGCGGCTCATCGAGGCGGGCGCAAAACTGCTTATCGAAACGCTCCCCGCATTTGAAGAGGGACTGTGCACGCCGACTGCACAAGACGAGTCAGAAGCAACGCGTGCGCGTAAGTTTAAAAAGGAAGACGGACAACTTGACCTCTCTGCTCCCGGTGAGGAGAACTGGAACAAGTACCGCGCGTATACGGATACCATTGGCACGCATTTTTTCACCCCGCATGGCAGCCGCGTAAAAATTACGAAGGCAGTGCTGGTAAACGGCGCATTCGTTATTGAGCGCGTCATCCCCGAGGGGAAAAGAGAAATGACATACTCAGAGTTTGCCAAAAAGAGCGCGGCGCCGTAGGCGCCGCGCTCTTGTTCACGCCCCGAACCGCAGCATCTTTTTCAGCTGCGCCGCACCGCGCTTCACTAGTCCGCGCTTTTTCCCCCGTACTCTGCGTATCTCCTGCTCGAGCGCCGAACGCACGCGGTCGGCGGCGCTCTCTGGCGTCGGCTTCACTGCTTCTGCGTGCAGTACGTAGTTTTTGAACTGGAGCGTTGCCGTAAGCCGCACTGGGGTTGCAGAACGACCCTCCGGTGGCGCATGCGCAAGCTCCACGTCAAGCAGCGCGACGTCCTTATCGCTCGCGAGTAGCCGTTCAATCGGGCGCAGTTTGACTTCCACCGCTATGCGCGACGTTTCTGATATATCGGCAAATTGCGTTGTGTTAAAGGAGATATTCATAGGAATGCTGCGGATTAGGCCATTAGTGTATACTCCCTCTACTAGTAGTAACCTGTCATACAGTATATATGGCGCAAAAACCAACAACAGAAGGCGCGCAAGTTCCATCCGTCGTGTTTAAAACGCGCGTGCGCGACGAATCGGTCGGCGGCGAGAATCCGTACCGTTGGCAGGACGTATCCGCGAGTGAAATTTTCGATGGTAGAAAAGTTGTCGTATTTGGACTCCCCGGCGCATTTACCCCCACCTGTTCCTCTACCCACCTTCCCGGATACGAGAGGCACTACGATGAATTTAGATCTCTCGGCATCGACGACCTATACTGCATCGCGGTCAATGACGCTTTCGTGATGAAACAGTGGGCGGATAAACTTGGCGTGTCGAAGGTGAAAATGCTTCCGGACGGCAACGCGGACTTCACCCGAGGCATGGGCATGCTCGTGAAGAAGGAGAATCTTGGTTTCGGCGACCGTTCCTGGCGATACTCGATGTACGTCGAAGATGGCAAAATTAAGAAGCTTTTCATCGAGCCTGGCCTTGCCGACAATGCATCGGATGACCCGTTCGAGGTCTCTGATGCGGACACCATGCTCGCCTACCTCAAGAGCCTGCGTTCGTAAAAAATGAAATACGCCCGCGGCACAGCCGCGGGCGTATTTCATTTCTGCTCGGCGTCCGGCAATGAGAGCATTTTTGCTCCTGTATGATATCCGCTTATGATCCTCACTTGAGCAAGCGGGACAACAAAATGTGCCGCGATAATCTCGCGCACTCGAGTGTTTGCTCTGTTCTGCTGCGCCGGTTCGCGCACAGTTATTTCAAAAGCATTGCCCCGCATCGTAACCGATTCTCGCTTTGCGTCAGCTACCACGAACACTTTTACATACATACTTAGGCTGAAAGCTTCTTAGCGCTTTCGAGATACGCAACGATATCATCCGACTCGTACATCGCGATGCCTTTCTCCTCGTCAACGAAAAAAGGTACCTGCTGTTTTCCACCGCGCTCTATAAGTGCCGCGCGGTTTGGTTCCTCCGCGATATCGTGGAGGTCTAGCTCGACTCCAAGATCACAGCTGGCGCGAAGCACTTTCAGACAGTACGGACAGGTAGGACGATAAAAAAGCCTATACACACGCGCACTATACCAAACCTTTTCCGCCCTTTGCGTTGCTAACTTTTTCCGCTACAATGCCCATGCCTCTTTGAGAGGCGTGCCGAGAAGGGCCTCTTGCATTCTCTTGTTGGCAAAGACGCATTCCGCGGTAGCTCAGTGGTAGAGCGGTCGACTGTTAATCGATTGGTCGTAGGTTCGAATCCTACCCGCGGAGCTAGCCTATACTGGGCAATGTATGTTACGCCTGGAGACAGGCACACTAAAGAGCGTCACCCGAGGGTGACGCTCTTTAGTTTTTAGCTGGAGTGCAGAACTCTGGCCCTCTCAAGCGTTCGTCTTTGATCTTCGCTTGCACGTTTTGCAGCTTCTGTAAAAACATCAATCTTTTCTTGCTGTGGAGCATTGCGAAGAAAATCCGAAAGGCCGTTATACTCGCTCATGTACGGCGTGCGAGCGACAGTTGTCGCCTCAGGTTCGTCATTTCGTAGTATTTTTGTAAGCCATTTCATAGTGATTTCTCAAGTTCTTCTTTAGTGTATCGCTCGCCGATATATGAGTCAATCGACGTGGCTGGATCAATCATTTTTACCACCTCCTCAGTTGCGCTCGTACTGAAGTCTTTCTTCACCAAGAAGAGTACTATTTTATCCGTGAACTCTCGATGTAGCCGCTCGACTGTTTCCTTAGCCCCGCAGAACTGCTCGATAAAGGCAGACTTTGGTATGTTTCTCCCCTCGAGGCGCTCGCGGGCTTGAGTAAACCGCCACGCGGTATGGGGCGTTTGGTAGACGTAGAAAATAAAGACGATTCGGTTCTTGCGCAATGAACGCCGAATGTTGTCCGCGGCCTTATCGTATTTCGAGAACGTTCCATCGAGAATAAAGCTCTGTTTCTTGTCGAGTACGAGGTCGTGAATCTTCTCAACTACTATGGAAATTGCGCCTTGAAACAAGGCCGAATTGTTGCCGACATACCCCGGCATACGCTCGCGTATATCATCGCCATCAATACGCACCACCTTACGTTGGTCATCTGCCTCCAATATGCCGAGAAGTTCCTTTGAGAACTCGGTCTTACCCGCACCCGGTGACCCCGCCATAAACACAGAAATCGGATGATCATCCGGTACGAAGCGGCTGAGGTCGGTGAGCTCATTGGCGATCTTATTCTTGTTTTTCTTGGCAAAGTCGATTGCCGCTTTCCCGATCTCGTCTGGAGACATGCTCCCATCATACCTCTCTTGTGGCCTGCTGTGGTCCTCTGGGGCGCGAGTGTCTCAACAGGCCGACCCGTGGCTCGAAGACTCTGAAATACCCTTATTCTTCCTCGCGTCCTTAGGTTAGAGTAATGACCTACATGCGGAGCAAGACTGGACGAACGGAGGCGAAAGCCTCCGTTTCGTCTTTATCTGCCTCACAATTTCTAGGTTCAAACACCGGATTTTACGCACGTACCGCAAGAAAGCTTTTTGAAGTCACCTCAAGGTCTTTCTTGGTGGAAACACTGAGTTTTTTGCCTTTGAGTTCTAGGTTCTAACCGGGCTCTGGAAGAGCCTCCTTTTTCTCCTCTATATTGCCACTACGGAATACTTCGGCCACTCCCACAATCAGATTGAGGGGGTGCCTTTGATCTCCTCGATGCGTGCGGCGTCCGCTCCACCAATGTCGGCCGGAACCCGCCTTGATTTGCTGTATCGTGAAGTCCGGCGCGGGATACTCCTTAGCCCAGTTAATAGTTTCAAAGTCGTCAGCTATGAACTATTGAAAAACATTAGATTCGTTGTATCCTTTTCTTTGGACGATTCATCGATCCATGAAAGGGAGAACGCTCGTGAAAAATGTTCTGTTTGTAGCTAGCCTCAGTGAGCGTTATTACTACGACGCCTTCGTTGCTCCATGCATAGAAGTAGGTCTGTGTGTCTATGTCTTTGACCCGGGTCGAATCCTCGATCAGGCCGTTATACATATGGCACTTGATGATTCCGGTTCTGTTCTTGGGTTCATCGATGTGCTGAAATATGTCGAGCAAGAACTTGTGGAAGCTCGTCTTCAGATCCGAGACATCGATGTTGCGTGGTATATACGCGAGAGCAGTGATGATGCGCGAGAGGCTGATGCGTCCTTGGAAATACGTTTTGCGGAAAATGAATCGCGATGTGCATTTCTATCGTTCGTATCTGTTCTTGATTGCAAATGGGTTAACCGGAAAGAAAGCATCGTCCGCGTTTCCAGTAACAAATTGTATCAGCAGCAAATTGCGCAACGCTGCGGGCTCAAGACTCCGCAAACCATCATCAGCAATGATCCAGAAAGTGTTATGGCCTTTTCCACAAAAGAAAATGGCCTTCTTCTAAAAACGCTTGGCTATATGAAATTGGACGCGGCTGGTAATGACTTCTTGTATTCCGAGCGATTCTCGCATGAGGAGTTACTCAACAGCCCAGACGCAATACAAGCATGTCCTCTCTTTGCGCAACAATACGTTGAGAAACGTTACGAGTACAGGGTTATGGTAATAGGCAATCAGGTCTTGGCATGTCGGATTGACTCTCAAGCAAGTTCAATGACAAGGACTGATTGGCGTCACTACGACTTCGACAATGTTGAACACATTCGTGTCGAACTCCCAATTATAGTTCAGAAGCACTTACTTCGCTTCATGCGGAAAATTGAATTAAACTACGGCGCAATTGATCTCATAGAAATGCCCAATGGAGAATACGTCTTTCTTGAAGTAAACCCTTGCGGGCAATGGGGGTGGATTGAACACTACGCAGAATTATCGATTCCGCAAGCTGTCGCAAGCATGCTCAAGTCGCTTTGAAATCTGTAGTTTTGAGCAAATATATAAGGCCGGAGCATCACTGCTCCGGCCTTATTTCTACTTATTCGAACTTACCGATCGTGCCTTGGTGCAGTCGTGTCACCCACCTGATCACTCATTTCAGGAAGTCTGCCAGGCGATGAAACGACAGTCATGTTCATCATGGGAATAATCGTTAGTGGTTTTGTAGTAACGCGCCGCAACATGAGCGGAGCGGTAGCTGAGACATCCACCTTCCTTAAAGCGTTCGATTTAGCCACTGTCAATCTCCTTTTACACTACATAGACAGAGGGCCCTCCATCCAAAAGGGATACTATATGTTATAATAAGAAATATCAACTAGATTAGCGGAAGTGTTGCGTTTACTTATTGAACTCAGGGTTTGAAGAAATTTCCATCCAAATACTCTTTCATTATTCCGTGAGAAGCAGTTTTATCTGGTTCATTGACGATAGTTTCCAACCAAAGAGCCGCGTCTTTCTCTTCGTCGCGAACCAAGAGGTAGAGTAAACGCGTGATTTTATTTGGATTATCAGAAGTCTGGTACTTGAGCGCCTTTGAAGAAAACTCGAGCGCTTCCGCCTTATCTTTATAACCCCAGATTGCATATCCGATAGCATGATGGTACCAAAACCATAAAATGGTTTTTAAAACATCCTCACTGTCCTTATCACGTGTTGTAAACTCATTATCAATGGCAGATTCAACTATTTCTTTAACTATATTTAAAACAAGTCCTGACTTTTTGTAATCCCAGATTTGTGCTTTTAAGAGCCTTTGGTCTTCTTTAATAAACTCGCGAGCTAGCTCGCTCGAGGAAGATACTTGCAAAAGCGCATATGCTTCTTTGAGTGGATTATGTTCTGAATTGTTCTTCTTTCCCATACTTTCATCGTAGCAGTTTTCGTGATGATTGGAACAAATAGATAAGAGCCATTGATGCTTAGAAATACCCTTTCTTGCCTCTAAATCTAGGTTAGAACAATGACCTACATGCGGAGCAAAAGAACTTTAATATACTCCCACTTCCCTGCCTGAGTAGGTCCTGCTCCCCAGGGGAGCGCGCGAATAGGTGAACCAATACGCCTAATTGACAATTTCGTATTTTTTGGTACTAATTTGACCGGACCAAAGTGGCCGTATACTTACCATAAAAAGGCCGCCCAGATCCTTTCACAACAACACAAAGGAGTCGTGCTGTGGCTTTTGCTCAGACAACTGAACAACGCAATGCCCTGCGCTATCGCAATGCGGTGCGCAAACTGCTGCGATTCCACTTCGGCCTGACGGAAGAAGCTGAAAGGACGGGGAACGCTCTGTTCGAAGAGTACCTCGGGGTTGACGATCGCCTCTACAGCTTGCTCGAAAACCCTGACATCAACCCGGCCTTCAAGGCCCGAGGCCTAGCGCAGAGCTTAGTGCCGTTCTATGGGTACGGAGGTGACAGTTATTACCCATTCGGTAAGCGGTCCCTCCGACCTCTGTGCGGGCACTGGGTTTACTCCGGTCTTTGGAGTCACACCTGCTTTGGGGATCTCGTGCCGGAACATCGGGAACGCGTTGCTGAGGCGCTCACCCCCCATCTGCGTGCCTTTCTGACGGATCTTTTGGTGTACAGCGCCAAGATCCTTGCTGAAGCCCCTTGCTCGGACCTGTCCGCGCACGATCACCGTAATGGCCACATCTTCGTCTACAACACGTGGATCATCTTCCTCATGGAGCTATACAGGGAGGACGGGCAGCAGCTGGAGCGTCTCTTCAAGAGTCTTCATCTCGAAGCAACAGTTCCTGTGGACGGCGCAAATGGCTACATGTACGTGTACCAATCCTTTGCACTCCTGTTGACCGCAGCTGTGCCGGAAGAATGGAAGCAAAGGGGCAACGCGCTCATGCGCCAGGAGGTTCTGCAGAGGGAGACGGCATCCCGCCCTCTTCAGTCTTCCCCATACGTCTTCTACTTCAAGCGCGTTGTGGAGTGTGCGCGCATGGAGAACCTGCCCTATAGCCGGGAACTCCTTGCGACACAAGCCGCGTTCACTTTGGAACACGCGGCAGAACTCGGGGACAAAAACTGGCTCCAGGAGAACAGGAGCCGGGGCACGCTGTACGGAGTAGCGCGTCGTCTTCTCGACACCACCTTCGGGACGCCTGACCTGCGTCCGTTGCGGTTTGCCATAATTCGGCAAGCGCTTGGCACTCGCGAGTTCGTGAGGATCAATCCGGATGACATAAATAGGCACGATAAATGCGACTTCATCCGGTATCTTCTCAGGAAAGTCGGCAAAGGGGACCCTCAGCTCTCGTTACGCCTGCAAGCGCTCCTCGACGACTACACGACGGCGGCTGGAGAACTGGCGCACCGGCATGCAAGTCAGTACGAAAGAGAACTTGCTGCAAAAGCTGCGTTACTCAACCGCATGAAGTGAGTTCGCACACCTAGAACCTGCGTTGGTCTTCTCGTCACAAGCAACGGCGAGAAGACCTTCTTTTTTACACCACAGTTATATTAACGATATGGCCTGGGGCAGAGTAGGTTGTTTAGTCAAGGTGAGGATAGTGTCAAAGGGAGGACGCAGTGCAAACACTGGGTTTTTCCGTCCACAACCGAGCTCTGAAATAAGACGTTGAGAAGGGCTCGTTTCTCGAGCACTTCCGAACTCTCGAAGATCTCGAGGGCTCGCTTTGCGAGGTTTAACCGAGGTTTAACACTGTCTCTGCCGCTACAAAATAGCTTTCGTCTGCGTCGGTACAATGCCTCGCATGGATGGGATAAAAAGCACAGCGTGATTGGGGTAATCACGCCGTGGAAACGGCGCTCTCAATGTAGGTCGAGTAGATGCGGCGTATTTTCGAACAAGCGTTTCCTCCCACTACGCTGGATGCGAGACGACGTAGGCGTTCGAGGCAGTCTCAGGGTCTTCGAACCATGCTCTGACGATTCTCCGTGTTCGCTCGTCGTGTTGTGAGCGTTCAAGAACATGGCCAAATATATCCTCTGATCGGCACAGACAGAAGCCGGTGACCCCGCATCTCTCAAATGTTTCGGCAACTCCGAGGCCATGAGAAGCGAAGAGAAATGCGTGTTCAACGCGCACCCCACATGCTCGGAGTGGCGCAACACCCTTTGCGACAACAGCTGTACCGGTGGAGCTCGTGTCTTCAAGGACACAAGCTTGTTCGAAGGGGCGGATACCGAATAAAGTCTGCCCTATGCCATACGCTTTCCTTTCTTGATGGATACGTATGGCACCTACTCCAAGCTCGTACGCAAGTGCACCGGAAAGGAGCGTTGCCCCTTCAGGAACTCCGTACACCCCTTTCATCGGCTCCGGTATGCGCTGACTTCCGCTAACAGCGTCAGTCATCGCCCATCGGATGAACTCCGCCATGCACCGCACAACTTCCATCCATTGTGGCGCATATTTAGTCAGGTCACGGATTTGCAGGTACACCGGACTGCGAATCCCTCCCGTGTAAGTAAACCACCCGTCTGGATCTACCATAGCCACACCAGTTTCAGCGACAAGGCGCGAGGCACGCGCCGCAAGTTCCGGAGGCGCATAAATCAACATGCTGCTGCCCTTTCCATTGTATGACGCGCTTCTGCGCAGTGCAGATGCTCCAACCGGCAGTCTATCACATTTGGCTTGCACTAGACGATGGACCAAACGGCTTTTGAGCAACTATGCCCGGACTACCGCGCCTACATTGAACAACTGAGAACGGCCTGGCTCGAAACGAAGCGGGTGACCTCCAAGAAGGTGCTCGAACTCATGTGCCCAGATGAGCGTGCGGAAGTCGACGTGCGCGTTGCCGAATGGGCACGCCACGTAACGCCACTCGCCAATGCGTGGTGGAAAGAGCGCGGATATGGCGTCATCTGGCCCGCCGACGATACGAAGCCCGAGCAGCACTTCAAACTGGAACCCGCCTGACCGAAGACCAGCCCCTCACTGGGTTCGTCTCGGTGAGGGCGGTCTACTGTTTTATTGCCTTCATGTCCGACTAGCGGCTTGGCATTGACTCCTCTCCTCCGTTTAGCTAGGTTTCGGTAGGAAACTGTGGAGTAGACCCATGAATGAACTGTGCCAGCACTGCGGTCGCTCCGCCATAGAGCACCGCAAGCAGAAATGCCGAGCCGGGCGTATAGCATCACCCCAGTCGTACGGGACGCTCGAGGGAAGAAAGAAAAGAACTGTGTCCCTCCGGAACTGCCCAGGGTTCAGTGTTGTGGACTCCGAGCGGGTCATCTACCTGGATCACAAAGAGAAGGAAGCTGGCCGCAAACGCGGCCTGAAAAGCGAGGCAATGTACTATGAGCTACGCAGATAAGTCAGACGGGACTCGATACGAGCGAGTGAGGAGAGCGTCGAGCGTCCATACGCCTGGCGACGAGCTCCGCAAACTGGGCTGCGATCCGGACGACGCAGTACGCGCGAGCGTCATCGGTAATACTTCTCCCGCCATTCCGGATGCCTTTATACAAGAACTTGCCACCAAGGCGTTACGGTCCTCGAATTGGGTACTGCGTCAAGCCGTTGCCGCAAGCGTCCGTGTGACGCTCGACCAGCATCGTGAAGTCGCGACCGAGCGCCACTGGTACATCTGCATGGCGCTTGTAAACAATCCCGTATGTCCACAGGACCTGCTGGAGGAATTTGCAAAATACCCCAGAGAGGGACAAAAAGACCTGAAGGAAGTGCGCGAACTAGCAAGGCTACGTCTCGGCTGGAGCCGCCCGTGAAGGGCGGTTCTTTATTTGTTTAAATCGCAGGTGCATAGGTTCTTACTTCGTGCAACATGGGGAGCAAACTTGACAAATGTATTCTGTCGTGCTACATAAACAATCAGATGCGGGCAGTCCGTCCGCTTCGTCCCTTAATTCTACCTCGCCCGGAAGGACGCTAGAACGATGTCCCAAAAACCCTTCAACGAAATGACGACCGACGAAGCAGAAACGGTCGCCAAACGCATCGTCGCATCTTCCAAGTCGGAGGATGATATTAGGAGACGCCTGACGGAAGCTGGCTTCAATGGTGCCGCAGCCGCAATCGCGTCGACCAGTCACACGAGCTGCGGCATGACGATGTTCATGGCCATGGTCATGGTGTACGGCCCTCGCGGCGAAGTCATCAGCGTATAATCGCCTCACTCAACGAAACGAAAACCAACCCTTCGTTTCGTGCGAAGGGGCGGTTTTCATTTTATACAAACCCCACCACCTCCACTTCCCTCTCAACCTGCGCCCAGTTCAGAGTTCTGAACTTGGCCACAATGGGGAGCTGACAAAGATGAAATGTCGTGGTATTCATTGTCCAGCTGGTTGTTCACCTTCCTGGAGGGTATCGCAATGAAGGACTTTCCGATTTTGCTCACGCATGGGGTGATACCCCACGATCACCACGACGAAGTGGTGTTTGCGGTAACCGATCCCATGTATCGCTTCCCACTCGGGGAACATGAGGGGGCGTATGTTGAATGGAGTGGTGACGTCGAAACCTCAGGGTGGCTGGCGCATGTAAAATCATCGCAAGGAGACGGCGTGGCCTCTCTCTGCGAAAAGATGGGGCCGATCGTTCACACTGGCTGGTTCCTGCTCGCGGGAGTGGGGTTCATGGCCAAGGTGGCTAAGGGAAGCGGGTCGGACTGTGTCGAGCAGATGAAAAAAGTGCTCTGCGAGACAATCGGTCCGATCGAACCCGTACCGTCCAACAATCTCTCGGGATTGAAGGGGCACATGCTTCTGACGTTTCTGCTGGAAAAACATAGGAAACAAGTGCTCGCAACGACAGGCAGCACCAACTAACCGCCTCTCGGCGAGACGAAAAACCAAAGCTTCGTCTCGCGACGGAGTGGCGGTTTTTCTTCATTATACAAGCATAGACACTCCGCTGGTGGCCAGTTCAAAGTTTTGAACGTGTCCAGTACGGGGAAAATGTTCTTGAATCGTGGAATCCTGGTGCCCTTTGTGGCACACTATGCTTAGACAGCAGAGGAGACACTCACCATGTCAATAGCCGGATGGGTCCGTCGGTGGCGTCAACGACGCATGCGACATCGACTGGCGATATACGTAAGCCAAGGGGTGTATGTCGCCGCACTTCCAGCCTTCATTGACAGAGAGCCAAAACACACCCTACACCGCGCCGAGCACGCCGCGTTCATGCGGGGTTTTGTTCAAGCGAAATGCGAATAACGAGACAGGACCGCTGCACAGCTTGGCCCTACGCCAGACAAAGTTGCAAAAGCCGACAGCATCTTGAGGCTTGGGAGGACAGCAAACGCTCGGCCTTCGAATTCTCAAGCGATCTGAGCTTCGGCCTTACCGCCTTCACACAGAGATCGCCCACCGGGTCGTCTCGGTGAGGCGGTCTTCTGTTTTATGCCGAAGTTATATTAACGATATGGTCTGAGAGCAAACGAACAGCTATATACTCCTACTTCCCTACCCAGCAAGATGCTTCCCGCCGGGCTGGTGGGATTCGAACTTGCGTGAGGTGGGCGTTGCACTTGGAGGTTGAATGTACCGAGCCAAACCTTGACAGCATACAGGTTATACGTTACTGTAGTAATGGGCAACTGCGACAGCAGGAGGTTCTGTTGGTAAAACTCGGCAAAGTTCCTGATTTTGTTCTACGCCACCCACCGTTCTGCGGAGAGGATTGCGAAAGGTTCGTGGCCACACGGTTGGGCAAACCTGTAGATTTAATTCCGCGTCGTGGACTCGCTTGGCAATTGTTCCACCCTGAATTTCCCAAAATGATGAAAGCTGGGTTGGGTGAATTTGGAATCCTGACGGAAATTCATCGGGTTTCGCTCGCGGACCGTCTGGAGTTTCTCAGGCGCAATGCCGATAAACCTATTGCGATCTGGGTACGGACGAATCCAACAGCAACCGTCGCGGCACATATTGTGGTCATCGCAGGTTTTGAAGATGGCCTTTACTTTGTAATGGACGACAGGATACCCAACGTGAGGGCATACTCTCCAGTTCTAGCGATAGGAAATGCGGCTTGGAGCGAGGAATATCTGCTATCTGTCTGGCGCGGTGCCTCATGGCGCATAACAGCATCGGCAGTTATTCCGATCTTGTGAACTCATTCTGGCATAGCCGTCCCTTCCACAAGGACGGCTATTTCATTCTGCGTAGGCGACTACATACGTGAGCTGTGCCCCGCGTGCCAAACCGTCCAGCCCACCTATCGGGTCAAGGACCACCCCCAATGCCCTCCTGGTCGTCGCGCACGACTATAGCGCCATAAGTGCGAGGGGCCTCACACACGAACTGTTGACGACCTCTTCTGCAAGACGAAAACCAAACCTTCGTCTTGCGATGAAGGAGCGGTTTTCGTTTTATACAAAGCCCACATCCTCCAGTTCCCTCTCGATCTGTGGGCAGTCCAGAGTTCTGAACGTGTCCAGCCAAGGGCGCAAACAAGATTGCCCTTCGACTACTTTTTATGCCCCCGCTTTGCGGTTACCTTCATAGCGGCTTTCTTTACTGGCTTCCCTACCCGCTTTTTGGATTTCCCTGCTTCGTTCTTTATTTTCTCCCAGTTGCTCTTGAGTTCACTGCTTGCCTTCTTCAGTTCCTGCGGGTTGGACCGGACCCTCTTCATGGCCGCCGAAGTCTCCCTGTCGGCCATCTTGCTCGAGGCATGCCGCGCGCTGGTCTGACGACCATCTATTGATGGATTGGTGCCGCGGGGGCAACCCCGCGGCACTGTACTATTTGAAATACCGCACACGATATAATTTAGAATATGAAAATCCGAGAATACGAAGACGCAGACAAGGAAAGCGTGGAAAAAATTTTTGCTCAATACTGGAATGACAACGAATTTTTAAATGAGCTTTCGCACAACATTGATACGCGCAATGGACGTTATTATATTGCGGAGAAAGAGGGCGAGGTGGTAGGCGTTGCGGGCTATAGAGACGCACCAGAATATCTTAAGGCGCACGCGAAGACGAAAAAACCCGCAGAACTGTACATAGTGGCATCAAAACATAGCGGGGAAGGCGTAGGCAGCGCCCTCATAGCGAAGATTGAAGAGAGCGCGAAGCGTGAGTCGTTTACGGAGATCCAATGCTACAGCCCAGGTACGCACAGCAATTCTTGGAAATTCTATGAGCACCTCGGTTTTGTTCAGCACGGCACCATCAACGATCCTGATGACGACTGTCCTGGAATGCTTTTGATCAAGACGTTCCCATAGGACGCAGCACCGAGTCGAGGTCCTGCGGTAGGTCTTCAACTTTCATAGCCCACAGGTTCTGACTTCGTGCAGCATGTGGAGCAAAGGACACCAGTATCGTGGCAGCGGTTCGTGCCCCGTCTGTCGACCGAAACGCAAGAAGCGAGACGCGAAGGGTGGGCAAAAGGGTTCTCCTAAGTGAGCCTCACTTCTCCAGCTTCACGAACGACACTTCGATACTGGCTTTCTTGCCATCCCGATAAAGCGCGCGCTTCGTCTTGGAAGGATCGGATGTGTACACCACGACTTCCTGCATCGAGGAGTTGTCCCGTATCATGAGTAATAGATTGCCCTGTCGCTCCGTGAGCTTGGCACGACGCTTCCCTGATAGAGATGGGAGACCAGCCTTGATGAAGTCGAGTGATATTTTTGTTACTTCTGATTGTCGGTCTGCTATGTCAGACAGTTCTCCTGCTGCAGGAATGACCGTTGTGTGATTGGAAACGTACTTGCCGCCTGAGCGGTGGCCTTGCTTCATTGGAGTGAATGTATGGGAGGAGGGAGGGTTTGTGAACGGCAATCAAGTAGGTGTGTTTTCGCAGCACCAGTGGATACCGCGCAACTTCACTAATGTGTGCCAAAGCAAAAGGGACAGCGTAAGCCGTCCCTTGTCGCCCGTTATTGTGCGCTCCTCCTAGCGCCAATGCTTCACCGCCGCCGCGGTCAGGTTCCCGTCATGGAACAGGCGCTCGTTGCGCTGGATGGCGACAGCGAGCAGGTGGTTCTGATTCGGTTCTCCGATGAAGATATCGAAGTCCGACGACCACCAGTCCCCCCGCTTACGCAGGTCGTTCACATACGGGTTCGTGCCGTGCATGATGTCCTTCCCATAGTAGTTCAGGAAGTTCACCAGGACGACGCGGGTGTTGTAGTCGCAGGCCAGGTGGACGCTGTGCATTGCTGCACAAACATCCTCGGGGCCGCGCATGTGCCACCCAACGTTGTCCGCACCGAGGAACGCGCGCTCGTCCGCGGTGGCCGCCTTGAGCGTGGTCGGCACCGTGCCCGTATACCCATGGTCATACCAGGGCGCGGGCATCGGCGGCGACACCGTATTTTGCGCGAGCGCGGTGCCGGCGAAAGCCGAAGCGAGCAGCGAGAAGGCAAAGAACAAACGTGCGAGCATGGGATTCCTCCGTGATGGCTCGATTGTTGTACTGCCGATATCCTAGCACGCAACTATACAAATGTCAATGAGTACGCTTTTCTCTGATTTACCACCTCCCCACTGGTGGGAATCGCCTTGAGACAGGGTCCTCAACACGCGCTTCTTCCCTTACTCTGTTGTCGAGGAACTGTATGGTCTCTGCCAACGCAGAAAACTGCGTTGTGTGACCGAGGAGTTTCTTGTTACTTTTGTGGAGTCCGTGGTCAACGGTTTGGCGAAATAGTTCAAAAATCTACCCCTTTCGTCAATCCGTGTTTGCGCCTGCTAAGTGGGAACGCAATGGCAGTTTACTCATCCCAGATGCGTGCTAGCATCCCCTCATGCCTATTAGAACGCCTCTCTTCCGGCTCCAGTTCTCTCCCTTGGAGATAAAGACATTGGCGACGAGGTATTACGACAAAAGAGAGGCCGACGCGCTAGTGGCAGGAGAACTCATACGGAAAGGACAATACACTTTCAAGAACCTCGCCATCATCTGCGAATGGAAGACGCGTGGTCGTAGACGTACGCTGCTAGCGGAAAACAAGGAAGAGGAAGTCGCCGATACTCTGCGGCTCGCTCTCGATGCGAAGAGCGACCGCGCTGCCATCGCTGTCCTCACTGGTCTCTCAGGCGTGCAGGTGCCCGTGGCTTCCGCGATAGTGACCGCCATCTACCCTGAACGGTTCACCATCGTCGACTTTCGTGCGCTTCAAGCCCTTGGCGTCACGAATGCTGTGATAACCGTCGATTTCTACCTTAAATACCTTGAGGCCTGCTCGAAACTAGCCAAGGAAAGTCGCGTTGACCTGCGCATGCTCGACCGAGCGCTGTGGCAATGGTCAAAAGAGAAGTCGTTATTGCGCCAGCGCAATCACGCCGGAGCGTTTAACGGTTAAACTGTCCACCGCCTCACTACCGCGAAATAGTCGGCGTAAGTATTCCTACGTGTGGTTCTGACTTGGTACAAACCGCGGGGCAAACGGGCGTTAAATCAACAACCCCGCCGCAAGCGGACGAGGTATGACGTGATGCATGGGCTAATGCCAGAGCGTGAGCTGAACAGACTTCTCCCTCGACTTTCCTTGGTTGGCGACATAGCGCTCGACTGTTTTCCAATTTCCCCGTTCCGACACTGTATTTAAATAATAACCGTCGCTCCAGAATTCACCGCCCCACAGTTTCTTCCGCAATTCTGGAAATCGCCTGAACAGTTCGCGCGCAGTGATGCTTTTGAACCTTCCGACTATTTGAGAGCCAGAGTACTTTGGGTGGAAAGAGCAGAGCAGGTGTATGTGGTCACCATCGGTGCCGATCTTTTCAAACGTGATGTCGTACCGATCTTCGATATCCTTGGCGATATCCAGAACTGCTCGGCTGATATGTGGCTCTAGGAGAGCTCTGCGGTATTTGACCGGAAAGACGAGGTGATAGTGCGCATCGTATGCGCAGTGGTTGCTTCGAATGACGCCCATGCAGGAAGCATACCTGAAAACCGAGGGTTTTCAGACTTTCCTCCAAGGTCCCCGCGGCAAAGCCAGCGGGGTAAGCTTCGAATCTACCTGCACATTGACGTGCAGATGCCCTTGCCGGGACACGTCCATCTCAAGGAACGCTTCCGGCGAGGCGTCTCGAGTGGTAAGGTTGTCGCCTACGGCGGCACCGAAACGCTCGTCCAATTCACCAAGAATGGCGATGCCGTTGATATCTGCTACGAAGACGGCAGTGTGCGCAGGGTTGTCCGTCAGGGTGACAAACTCGAGCTGATTCGCCTTTCGAATGAGGAGCAAGCCGACGTGCGCATTGTACAAGTGCTTCGCGGCCTGACGGAAGCGCGTTCGCTTGAGGGCGACGCTTCCGTTAAGCTGCGGGACTGGCACTATCACCAGCTCGCCGCCGTGGTTGCCATTGGCGGCAAGCGATCATCGACCGTTCTCGACAAAGCGCTCGCTCCGCTCATCGCCGCAGCACAAGATGGCGACATCAGGCCGCTGGTCAAATCCCACGTCATCTCTGGCCTCCGACACTCACCAGCCCTCGCGCTGTTCTTTAACCAGCACTGTGTGGCTGGCGCGACAAAGAAGATGGCGCCGGTTGGTGCGTTCGGTACTGCAACTTCGGTGACGCGCACGGAAGGTCAGCGCGGTGGCCCAAAGCCAGCTCGGGCTCAGCGGCTCGCTGCCCGCGCTGCTCGCGACCGGCAGATTCGTAACGACATGCGTGGCAAATCCGGCGAACGAAACTCCGGAGGCATGAAGAAAGAGCGATAAAACCGTTTGACGAAGGGGCGGGGCCAGCAACGCTGATCCTCGCCCTTAATCTTTTCACAAAAACGTCAACCTTCGCATCATTACGCATAGTCGCTTAAACTCTTTCTGAATCTCATCCCACGGTAGGGTTCTGAACGTATCCAGCACAGGGAGCAAGATAGGATTTTGAGAATGGCGAGATTACCAAAGACGAGCCAAAGCGCATTACTAAAGAAGGAGTATAATCAACACATGACAACAGAGGGAACGGCGCTTTTGGTTATGGATGTACAGTCTGGCATCCTTGCACGGTTATCTAATACGAACGCGTATCTAGCGAAGGTCACTGCGGCGGTAGACGAAGCTCACAAAAGAAACATACTGGTCGTATATGTCGTCGTGGGGTTTCGTCCAGGTATGCCGGAAGCCAATAGTCGTAATAAGTCGTTCGGCAATATCCCGAAGGAAATGACCGCCGCGATGGTTAACCCTCAGCCAGCCATCACGCCTGCTGATACAGACGTTGTGGTAACAAAACGACGAGTGAGTGCGTTCAGCGGGAGTGATCTCGAAGTTATCTTGCGAGCAAAGAACATTCGTCATCTCGTGCTCGCCGGTATCGCCACGAGTGGCGTCGTACTCTCTACGGTTCGAGAAGCAGCTGACATGGATTACGAACTTACGGTTCTTTCAGATCTCTGTTTAGATTTTGATGAGGAAGTGCATTCCGTGCTGATCAATAAAGTGTTCTCTCGGCAAGCTGCAGTGATGACAAGCGCGGAGTGGAGCAACTCTGCGGACTAGGAAAGTTCTTCTGCGTCTACTGACCCACTCACAAGCGTAAGCTTGAATAAAGGTTTGCGTTGCGTGTCACGTACTGGAAGGACCCGCAGGTGGATGTCTTTAAAGAAACCGCTCCCGGTACGCTGCTGCGTGAGGTGGGCGTTGCACTTGGGGAGTTGAATGCACCCTACGAACCCTTGCCATGTCTGGATCAATGTGTTATATACGTAACTAGACATACGGGAGGATTGCAATGCGCCTTGAGCTGCTCGACCAACACGTAAACAGTCTGTACCAGGTTCTGGGAGGAATCCGGCCACTCGTTCCTGTCGCTGAATTGCAGCGATTGTACGGGAACCGCGACTATACCGGCGTGGTGGGCTTCGTACGGGACACCATGGGACTGCGCCTGAGGATTCGTGTCGGCTATGCGAATAGCGGCGGCCCCAAAACGGCCCCCGCGTGGGTGGAATTGCCGAAGGCGTTTCCGATTATCGGCAGTCCGGCATTCAAGAATATGACCGTAACCATGTACATCCGCAAAAGGTTTATTGAAGAGGCGCCGTTCGCGTCGTTTGTTGCAGCTGTGGCACACGAAATGTCGCACGTGCTTTTGGGCGCTCTCCAAAATCCACTTGCCGCAAACGAGGAGGCGACCGACCTCACGGCAATGATGATGGGGTTCAGTGAGTTTTACGTTCAAGGCAGCCTGTATTTGAAGAAATGGTCGCTGAAGCAACCCCGGCCTATTGGTGGCACACTCGACACAGTACTTGATGAGCTGCTCGACTGGTCCACATTTCATCACTTGGGTTACTTGTCACCCGAGGAGGTGGTAATCGCAGCAGAAGGCATCAAGCGGATGTGGGTTCGCCAGACGATGGGGGTTTAATCCTGCGCCGCTCTTCAACTTCAACCAAGCATTTGATCGAAAGCCGAAACCGCAAGGGAGTAGGCTTTTACTTTTGCTACAGCCTCAGCTTGGGCAGCGCTGTCTTGCGCATACGGCACACACCTCGCGCAAAGTACAGCATTTTTTGGACGATACTGCGCTTATGCACTACCACCTTTGAACACAGCGAGCCCTTCGATAGCAGTTACGCCCTCCTCGATTTCATTACGAATGTGTCCGAATGCACTGTCCAAAAAGTAAGTTGCGGCAGGGGTGGCCCGCGGTATACTGAACATTGATGGCAGAAGGCTCAAAAAATGAAGCCCCGATTATAAAAATGAGTGTCGACGCTGATGGCATCATTCAGGTGACATTTGGCGGAAACTTCTACGAAGAGTACGCCGAGCAGTATCGGAAATGGGCGAAAGACATTCAAGCGATTATGCGGGAAAAGGACAAGCGGAATGACTACCCCATCCTCACCCTCATCGACGTAAGCACGCTCGAGCATTTTGATTTTAAAATCGGTGAGATAACCTTTGAATCGATGCAGATTAACAAGAAGTACGCGACACGCACGGCGCTTTTTGGCGCCAACCCTTCGCTTACAACAGTGATGAACTCGATGGCTGCCCTCACTCGTCGCAAAAACTATCGGGTCTTCCCCACGAAAGAAGCGGCCATGGAGTGGCTGCTGCACGGCGATGGAGAACAACCAGATCACGCGTGACCAACTGACGTACTCGGTCGGACCCCGAGCGGCATACTTCCGGCTGATCGGAGCTATCGCACTACTCGGCTGCATCGGGTTCGTGGCTATCGTTGTGGCATGGCGTGCAGACAACCTCAACGCGCCCGTTGCACGCTATATGCACGCGCACACGGCCGTCTACTACGTAACCGGCATCACACTGAGTGCTCTCATCGGTCTCGTCACCGTTCTTTCAATTGCACTCCTGGTAGCCCTGCACAAACTACGGACGCTCGCCGACGTCGTCCGCGAGCGTGACGAATTCACCTCGATGCTACTCCACCACATTCGTACCCCGCTTACGGGCATCAAGTGGCTACTGGCGGAAAAGAACGCTCCGGACAGCGCATCGCACGAAGTAACTCCCGCCGACCTACAGGTTATCACTCAAGAGAACGAGCGCGCCATAGGCGCGGTAGAACACTTGCTTGACGCGCTACGTGCTAACACCGAACGAGTGGAATACCACTTTACGCGTACCTCCGCGCAGGAGCTGTCAGTGCTGGTTCGCGGGACCGCAGAAAGATTCCGATCTGTTTCCGAATCCCGTGGCATTCAGCTCGTTGTGGACGTCGCGACGGTACCGGCGAATGTGTTCCTTTCAATCGACGAAGAAAAAATTCGGATTGCGCTCGAAGCTCTTTTCAACAACGCCATCAAATACACTAGCGCGGGGGGCACCATTACCATCTCTGTTCAGAATTCGTCAAAAGAATACGCGATTGCCGTTGCAGACACCGGGATCGGCATACCGATAGCTGATCAAGATAAAGTATTTTCACAATTCTTTCGTGCATCAAACGCACACAAAAAAGAGCCGGACGGTTTCGGCATCGGCCTGTTTGTTGCGAAGCTGTTTATCGAAAAGCACGCCGGGTCGATTTCTTTTACCTCAAAAGAAGGGGTGGGCACGCGTTTCCTGATTAGACTGCCAACTCTGTCGGCTGGACAAATATCAGGAAGCTAGACCGGGTTTTGCGTGCAAACACAAAGAGACGGCCCTTGCGGACCGTCTCGTATTTTTCGCACTCCGGGTACGCCGTCAAATGGGCCTGACAAACTTCCCTTTACGGCAGAAGTCAAGCCCGTATTTGCCGTACCTATGCCGCAGGTCACAGGCAAGCCCGTTCTCTTTCATGAACGACGGCGGTGCCGGAGTGGTATGGTAAAACGTGTAGTTTCTTGGAAGAAGCTGCTTACTTCCAAGTTCCCAGCCCCACAGTGCGTGGTTCGCTATACTCATAGAACGATGCCACCCGGCGCGCGCCTTGGGCGACACGTACCACCAGTGCGCGAGCGCCGAAAAGTTCGGGAACCGTTTCTGCAAAGGCGTGCTCCAGTGTTTTGCCAGCGCGGCCTGACAAACTTTCTGGAAGAACGACGCGGTGCCGGGTATTTGACGCGCGCGGTTGAGAACCACCTCGTCGATGAGCAGTTCGCCACGGGCGTCGAGCACATTCCCCTCCATGTTTGAAGTGAGCGCCAGACACCGCCCGGCTTCGCGCCAGTTCTCGTAAACTTTGTACCCTTCGCCGATTCCGGTAACGGCTGCTATCGCAACCAGTACCAAAATAGCCCTACGGACATACTGCCGAATGCGATGCATGCGTCTACCCTTTCTGTTCGTGGTGTGGTACCGTTGCTACCGAAATGTATTATAGTGCATATCATGCGTATTGTCAATGCTCTGCCCATACGGAATTTCGTCGATCCGTCAGATACAACGCTGCGGGCACATGCAACGAAGGCGGTTTGGCAAGCACGCACGCTTCTGTTTTATTCTTCTGTATTGAAACACGGTGTTTCCGGGTCACATCTTGACTAGTTGACACGTATATGGCTTAGGCATAAAGTTACGTTGACAACTTCGGTTGCGGTACCACCGAGGCCTGTTCTTTACCACCACACACTGATGGAGGCGTTCGTGCGCAAGCAGCTCTTGGATCAACTGGCTGCAACTATCCAACGCACGTTGGATGCGTGGACAGCGGAAAACGGCGCTCTGTCGAAAGTAGAACGTGTCGCCCTCTCGCTTTGTATCGAGAAGTCTGCCCGCGCATCGCGAGCCGACTCGGAAGAACTGCTGAAAATGAACGTGGCCGATTTCTTTTCAGAAGTACGGCTTTTAGCAATCGGCACTCCTCATCAGCTTGCCGTCCGTGCTGCCAACGGCATCGCGCACGACTGGGTATGGGGAGGCGGACGGAAACGACTTACCGACACGATGAACATGCAGGAATTTCTGGACGTTTATGGCTCGCGGGAATTGCTGCGCGTTCCAAATCTGGGAAAAAAAAGCGTTACGTGGATGGTTCGCTTGATGAGAGAAGAGGGCCTACCGCTCAGTGACCCCAAATGGAACACAGACTGGCTCTAGCCCGCCCGTCGCAGAGACCGCCAAACCGGTCTCTGCGACGAGGCGGTTTTCTGTTTTACGTGCATACAAAATAGTGGGAATAATGGAAATGAACCGCGGTCGTTTCGTACTAACGCCTACTCTCCAAAACAAGCAGTCGGTACCATAATTTTGGACGGGGCGCGGGCGCTCTTCATCGAACGCGACGTACCTTTGGTGCCCAAAGACCCAAGCCCATTTTATATCAAAGTGGTACCATATACGTGGCCAATTGGCTCTTTCTCTTACAGGAGGTACCCGTGCCCGCTCCAACCGTCCCAACCGTCGCTTCTATGGAGACCGCTCGCGTGTTCTATACCGCATCGACCGTGCAGTGGACTGGCACCATGGTCCCGCTCGGCGTCTGGATTGCGCCGACTGCCGATCCAACGTGCTTCAAGTTGCTCGCGCTCCAGCGTGCTATGGGTAAAGCTGGCTTGCAGGACTTTGACATCTGGCGAAACACCGATGGACTCAGGCTTCGGGCCATGTGCTTTGCCTGCTCCCAGAGCGGCGTCCGCAAGAAAGCTGCAAGGCTAGCGAGTCTGACGGCACATTTTCTCGGGTTTGCCACCGGCCTGAGCGAGCTCCGCGACCTCGCAGCGGTGGAGCGGACCCTTACCTGACTGCCCTGAACATCGAGTCAAAAAAGGGATGCGCCAATGTTCGACGACACGGGGTGGTTCCCCGATAACCCGAAGCAAAACCCGGATCCGGCACCGGGCCCGCTACCGTTCTGGACGTGGCCGATGTTTTTCGTCTTATTGTCCCTCATCGTTCTCGAGCGTGTTGTCAAGAACGCAACAGGGTCGTAAACGAATCGAAAGCCGCCGGGAAACCGGCGGCTTGTTCTCCCCTAGCTTCTCCACTCGCGCAAATCCAATTCTGGTCGTATAGTTCGACTGGACTGCTCTGGAGAGAAACCCATGAAAGACACACTGGACGACCACCTGACGTACTTCGACCGGCGGCAAGCGTCGCAACGAAACTTTCGGCGAGCAATGGCAGAAGGAGACGACTACTACGGCGGTTCTACTCTTCCCCGCCCGGAGACGGTTCTACTCTTCCCCGCCCGGAGAGATAACCGGAGCGGGATCTGTCCGATGTGTAAAGAAGAAGTCCTCTGCGACTCCGCTCCTCCGTACGCGGTAGAGCTGCACGGCGAATGCATCGGCGGTTCTATCGGCGCGGGCGCGCTGGTTCGCTCGCCCCTTGACTTCCGACCTCCAACACAAGTCCGCACACACTGACTCATACAGTTACATACTGGGCGAGCCAAGCCACCCCGGAATGGGTGGCTTTTTTTCGTTTGTTCTGCCGCCTTTGCGGATTACTCCAGTCGCTCTTTCGGGGGAACAACCTCGAATGGGCGCGGCTACTGCGCGGTCCAGTTGATACCGCGCAATTTTATCAGCGGAAAATTTGACAACTAAATGCTTCCTGTTATTATTGGCCTCGATTCTGGTATGGCTTCGGGTTTTTACCCGGGCTCTCCCGACCAATCACCGGCATGGCGAATGGACACTACCAGATGAAACGACTCCTCACCCGGTTTTCAAAAGATGAGGAGAGCGGCTTGATTTCCTCGCGCATCGTATGGATCCTTGGAAATCAAGAAAGCGGTTCGGTATACCTGCCCTGCCAAAGGAACCGACGCTCAGCAGAAGCGGCAGAAACCAGGGGCGGCTCCTTTCGCGAGCCGCCCCTTTGCTTTGTTTTACTACTTGAAAAGTTTGCTTAGCGTGGTATATTCACGGTGGACTGGCGTACCGTTCACAACCAAGGAGCCACGCTGATGGAAAAAGCGATAATAAAAGAACTTTTACGACAAGCGAGAATACTCTCAGACGAAGACTTCGCTCGGCGTCTCAAGCGACTTTCACGTGTCCAAGCAGTAAAAGTCGGCGAGTACTTCGCTGATGTTCTCGCTCACCAAGCGTTTTTCCCCGCCGAGGAATATAACGCCGTCAAGCGGAATGCCGACGCCACCATTCACGATTTCCTCGTGCGAGTGGTGACAATGCGCGACCCCGACGCAAGAAACGATTTCGATTTACTTGCACAAATCCTCCGTCTCGGACGCGATGGAAACGGCCTCGACGACTTGCGGTCCATGTACGAAGTCGCTGCTGTCCCGCCACAAGACCCGCAACAGGAATCCTCCGCGGTCTTCTTCCATCTCCTCAACACAAACGACACGGTTGTAACCTCCATAGCGGTAGACGGCAATTTGCGCAAGATGGTTGAGTTGGATAATCCATTCACGATTGAAGGTAGAAACTTTATCGTTCAGCGAATTGCCTTCGACCACCGTCGCATCGACGTGTTCCTTCGTCCCATCGTGCTTCACTGAAGGGCCACGCCTTCACTCACTCACCCCGGCTGCTACGGCAGCCGGGGTTTCTACTTGCGTGGGTACCAAAGGTTTGGCTACCCTGAAGTAGCTTTGATGCACCACTACTGGCCGACCACCTCACATGCCGCCCACCTCCTCTCTCTTGTGTGCGACAGAACGACACTCTGTATAGGCAACCGTATACACGGTAACGAGAGACTCGAGCGTGAGCTCGTACATAGGATACTTTTGCCTCAGCCATTCGAGCACAGCGTGAGCTGAAGAAAGTTCGACATACGCGCGCGCGCACTCATCCGCGCCGCATCTCTTGAGCGCCTTTACCTCTCGCAAAAGAACGCGGACTGGCAACACCGTACTTAGAAACCGAGGACGTCTCCCTTCCTCGTGATTTCCGTACTGCGTAATGACCCGGATAAAACTGATGCGGTCCGCGTTGGATGCCCAGTAGCCCGCGTGGGACGGGTTGCTCCGGTCTCCGGGCCTGAAAAAGACCGTTGGCTTCCGATTGGATATTTCAAACGCATGACGCTGGTCTTCAGCAAGTGTCTGCCGGTCGAGCGCAGATGGGTACGGCTCGCTCGGTAACTCGTTCTCGAGCTCCATAGATCGATGGTACCAAATATCCGTTATATCGGTTTCTTGTACGTCCTGAGTAGAACGGTCCGTTCGGTGCTCCTTCATGGTCGGAGACGGTGCGATTGCTCGTTTACGCGCGTGTTTATGTCTACGAAGGGAGCAGGAAAGAAAAGGCCGCGCACCCCCAGAGGAAATACGCGCGCCATAGTGATTAAACAATTTTTTATTGACGAAGCTTGAGCTACCCAGCGGAGCTCAAGCGCCCGCGGACGACCCGCCGAGGAACGTCCTCTTCTTGCCGAAGCAAGACACGGCACCGAGGCCGAGGAGCCCGGTCCCGAGGAGGGCCAGCGACCACGGCTCCGGCACCGGAGCGCCGGCGCCGGCGACGACCGACATGGACACCGATCCGAGGGACGTACCGGTCGAATCGAATGCCGTCCACACGAAGTTGTAGGTGTCATTGAGCGCGTCGTTGAACGCGCCGCCGGGAGCGAAGTAGGTATAGCTGAGCGTCTCGGAGTTCTGGGTGTACGTCGTCGCGCCACTCATCTTGGTCGTGTTGTCGGGGATGAGCAGCGGATTGAACGTATTCGTTTGGCCGGTCAGCAGATTCGTGATCGTCATCTGCGACGTCGCCCCGGAGGGCAGACCGCTCGCCGAGAAGGCCCAGCCCCACGCGGACCCCGTGTAAGGACTCGGAGCATCGCCGAGCGGCACGGTATACACGTCTCCGACCGTCGGATACAGCCCACCAACATACCGCGGCTGGGCGCGAATACCGAGTTCGACCCCCCCCGCCAGAGAACGCCGTCCATCCGGTACTCGGATTGCCGGTACCGTAGACGGCGGGGATAGTGGCGTTGTACAGGACTGCCGCACTTGCCGTGCGACCCATCGAAAACAGACCTACCGCCGCAAGCACCGCGGAGGCAGCAACGAACACAAGCTTTCGCATCACTTTTCCCTCTAATGTGAGACGCCTCAAACGAGCGTCCAGTCGTACTAAAGCACGTTCCGAGACTCAAGTAAACTGCGCCAGTCGTACCGTGCTCTGCTACAGTGCTGCGAACGACTCTTGCCGACCGGTGTAAATCGCACCGAGCGCTTGGATATATACCAAGCTTCGCCGGCGCTGGCGCACGCACTGAATTACTTGATACGTCCTTTTCGTACTGTTTGGAACCAACGCGGTCCTAAAACAGGACCTAGTCTATCCTTCCACGCTAAGAAAGTTGACGATGAGTACGACATACTTGACCGAGTATACAGCATGTGTTAAAGAAAATATGGAGCAAGAAATTTCTCTTCGCCCCGAACCCACCACCCTGCGGCCAGGCTGCAGAAAGAAAGGAAGAATCCGATGTCCGTACCCCTTCCCGATTTGTCGATCAACCTCCTCCGACAGGTGACGGTCAGCCTGGTTCGCCGGGATGGACCGGACCTCTCGGCCCGTCAGCTGGCAACGCTGCTCACCTGCTATCTCGAATCGCAGCCGCAAACGGTGCGCGGTTTGGCCAAAGAGCTCAACGTCTCCAGGGGGGCAATCTCGCGGGCGCTCGACCGGCTGAGCGAATTCGACCTCATCCGTCGCAAGCCGGACCCGAGTGACGGACGCAGCGTGCTGGTCGAAGTGCAGCCCAACGGCAACAGGTTGGTGCGGGATGTTCGAGACATCATGCGCCGAGTTACCAAGGCCTGAACCCAACGCTCGCCGCCACACCAGAATCCTGGTGTGGCGGCGATTTCATACATACGGCAAAAATGCGCGAACGCTCCGGTGCATACGCGGCGCTTTCCCGACAACAAGAATCTACTGCGCAGTAACGCCTGACTCTGTCTGACCACAGGAGCCCCAAGTCTGAAGCGAATACAGCGTCGTGGCTGTTGACGGAGCGGTTTGTGTGCAGTAATTTCTGTTAGGTCCACGGACAAGGAGGAAATGATGCTGGACGATGGGCAGTTGGTGCGGTTCCGCAACGTACCACAAGGGAGTGAGTTCTACTATGCCCAGACGCTCATGGTACGTCTTCCGGAAGGCGTCACTGAAAATGGGAAACCAAGAAACGCGTACGTGCTAGACGGCCGTCATCGGGGGAGCCTTACATTCATTGAGTCCCACCTTCAGGTTTCAGTTCCTAATAAAATTATCCCATTCAGACGCATCACGCTCTAACGGGCAAAGATTTGCTACTTCAATACCATCCGGGCGAAAACAACAATTAGAACGACTTCTGGTCCTACTGACCACAATGTACCGTCCGAGGGCAAATTGGGAGCACCCCTCTCTGCCCCCGGGCGTTTTTTATCGATCCGTCAAAACAGAAGCGACTTATCGTCAATCCCTAACTACGAAAGTCTGTGACCGCAGCAACCTATGCGCTGATTCTTCTGTTCGCAGGCCTCCAACGACGCCACCCACAATGCTTGTGAAAAGCGAAACGTCAGCAAACGAGCAGTGGTGCGTTCCTTCAATTCAGCGGCAGCCGATGCGTGAGCAGCTCACGACTGTACGAACGTGCGCGCCCGAAACTGCCAGATATTTTGGAGAACAAAAAGCGCAAGAACGAGCGACTCCAGCGTGTTAACTAGCATGAGAGCTTTCCCCGCGATGGTTGTTGCTAGATAGAGCGGGTTGAAAACAAATACCATGACGCTCTGCAGCGACAAACTCACTGGATCAGGCGAAAGGTTCTGGAACGCGGCAGGAAAGATCTGAATGAAATACCAATACTGAAACGCGAAGAACGCGATGAATTCAAATACAATGACCGAGAGCAGCAAAAGCATGTGCCGCGCATTGCGCACTTCTTCAATTGCTTCAGTCGCTACCGCAATAATAGCGGCGCCCCCTACTGCCGCGACGCCCAGTACAAAAGCTTCTTTGAAGGAAGCCACGCCCAACAGATCAAGGCTCAACTGCTGAACGACGAGAAGCAATACTATGCCTAGGAGAGAATGCCATAGCTTGAACGGTTTTCGGCGCATACGATAGAGATAGAGTAAGTGGTGATTATGTCGGTCTTAGTATATACCACACGCAATGACCGCGTCCGCTGTGGTCTCTGGAAATGCACGGAGACGCTTGCTTGGGCGTTTTCCACTTGAACAGCTGTTCTTTTCTCCAAAACGGCACATACTGAGAACGTATCCACTAACGCGCTCGTACATGCAACCAACACGCGTCCTCATAGCTGCTACCGCACTTCGTCTGCTGCTCGGCTGGTATATGTTTATCGACGGCCTCCAGGCCGTGCTTACGCCAGGATGGAGCGCACGCAGCTTTCTCCTCGGCGCAAAGACCTTTCCGCAGTTTTACGCCTGGTTTGCGCTCCCCATGAATAGCTGGTGGGTTAACCCGCTCAACTCGTGGGGGATCACCCTCATTGGCGCTGCACTCCTCGTCGGCGTCGGCGTACGCGTTGCTTCGTGGGCAGGGGCACTCATGATGCTGCTCTACTATTTCCCCCACTACGCATTCCCCATCGTTCCACACGGCTACATCGTCGAAGAACACCTGATTTACGCCGGCGCATTTGTCCTCTTCGCAGTTTTGCCAGCGGCGCAAGTCTTCGGTCTTGCAAAGTATCTGCGCCGAACATTTCTCGGACGCATACCGCTGCTGCGTACGCTTATATAGGAACGGCCGTCTTAAGGGCGGTTTGTTTGACAACGCCGCACATCGGTATCGACACGCTTGAGCACGGAGTTGCCTGCTCGTGCGCGCTCTATTACGGCTTTGGTACGGCGTCGTTCATGCTGTTTTTGCCGATGACGGCGTCCCCGGAGAAACGTTTTGCTGCACCGCTACGTACTAGTTACTGCCCGTGCGCGAGCGCTTTGGCGCAAATTTCATAGCGCCGGCCGTAGAGCGCGACTGCACCCGCTTTAGTAATACGCTACTATATACGCGTTTCCATGACGCTCGCAACGCGTTCAATTTCTAAGCAGCTACTCTGGCTGAGCGGCAGCGCAGCCGTATTCGGTGTACTCGCTTTCGGCGTTGTTAGCGAGCATCCGACCCTCTTTAGCCAGTCTCCGTTGAATAAAAATTCAGCGAATAGTTCTGCCGCGCTCATCGCCATAGAGCACCCCGCCAGCGGACCGACTCTGTCGTCAGGCAACACCGCGTCGTCCTCGCTATACTTTCAGGTTACAGGTAGTTGCGGCCCCTACTTCGATATATCCACCTGCCTTGTCATGCGTTCTGGTCCAGGCACAGCCTTCCCTGTCGTAGAGCGGTTGCGTGATGGCATGGTGCTTAAAATTGCAGACAGCACCACGACGGCTAACGGGCAAACCTGGTACCAAATCGGCTTTGACGGCGATATCCACTACCCTGAACGCGTAACCTCGGGGTGGTATGTTGCTGCGCACTATGTGCACCCGTTTCTCGATCCAGGACCGATTCAAGAGTCGCTAAGCGCTGCGGCCGAAGCATCGACCACTAAACGCATCATCATCAAGCGAGGCGCGCAGATGCTCTACGCGTACGACGGCAGTACGCTGTTTATACAGACCCCCATCTCGACTGGACTCGATGGTACGCCAACACCGCTCGGTCAATTCCACGTTTTTCGGAAACTGCCCGATAGCTACATGCAGGGTCCGGTACCTGGCGTAAGCTCGCAGTACTACGACTTGCCCGGCGTACCGTGGGATTTGTATTTCACCAACGAAGGAGCAGCGATACACGGCGCGTACTGGCACAACCACTTCGGTGAACCATGGTCGCATGGGTGCGTCAATTTACCAGTCGATACAGCTAGAATTTTGTATGAATGGGCTTCGCTTGGTACACCCGTAAAAGTGGAACCCTAGCGTAGGCGCGCCTTTCCCGCGATTAGCGCGCTGAGTGCGCTTGCAAACGTGAACGTATTCTGAAATGATGGGCCGGTGTTTCCGTATCTCAAATTCGTGCTTGCGGCGAGCATTCTGCTATTCCTGATAGCGCCGAAAGCATCGCATACCGCAACGGGGCTAGCGTCTGCGGCAACTACGCCTGCAACCGCCCTTGCTCCGGCTCCCACTGAGCCTATGGCCGCAAAGTCGCTCGATGTGCACGTGAGCGCTACGCGTACAGTTACTACCGTGGCAACGGTACCGCGCGTCCCGTTCTACTCCCAATTTACCGATATCACCGCACCATTCTGGAAAAAGGTCGGCTGCGGCATCACCGACCTGACGATGATTATTGATTACTATCATCCGGGCGTCGCAACGGTGAACGAGATGCTGCGGAAGGGGCTTGCTGCGGGCGCCTACGACTACAATGCTGGCTGGATCTATCAAGGTCTGATTAACCTCTCGCATGCATACAGCCTCGATGGGCGCTACTACGACCTTTCGGGCCTTTCTCAAAAGGCTGCGCTTGCGCGCTTTGAGAGTTACCTCGGCACCGGCCCAGTCATTCTTTCCGTGCACTACAAATTCAATCCAGCGAGCACCATCCCACATCTCATTGTGGTCAACGGAATTAGTAACAACGTCGTCTACTACAACGACCCGGCAACTACCGTAGGAACGCAGGCGATTTCACTCAGCCGCTTCCTTCAAGGCTGGAAACGCAAGGTGATCGTCATTCGCCCGACGAGTACAGCCGCAGCATCCAAGACGTAGGCGCTACTGCGTTTTCATTTACAGCCATACTCCTTCTGACATTTCATGCCCGACGGTCCGGTCATTACTTGCGCTTGCACTACCCCGTACACACCCGCCTCCGCACTCCGGGCTACACTTACTTCCTACCGCGCGGCGCAATACGTTCTTACCTTTCTCTTTTGATGTTCACGCAACAACGCGACGGTTTCAACGCGGCTCCTGCGCACCGCAAACCAATTTCTCATGAGACTTCTTTAGTGAACACGACGACGCGCTCGTTGTAGCTTTTTTGGCTAGGCAGCCAGTCGCCCGCACAGGTAATAAGATTCAAGTAGCTTCCCTGTCCAGACGTCGTAAAGATGGGCGCCGTACTCGCGGTGTATGCGTAGTGCTTGCTGCCCGTCACAACGAACTGAACTACCTTGCCGTTGCGCTCTTTGACGTAAACCGGATCGCCGGGCTTCAGCTCCGCGAGACGATAAAACACGGCGCGCGGGACATTTCGTCCGTCGAGGTGCCCGTCTATGACCGCCGTCCCCGCAGCGCCAGGCACCGGACCGCGGTTATACCACGCCACATCCGTAAAATTGGTCGGAATACCCATGTCGCCGTTGCCCTGCCAAGCCAAACCAACGCTTTGCACGCTTGCGTTGATGCCGATTTCGGGGATGATGAGCCGCGCTGGTTCTGCGGGCGTAAGCACCGTCGCGCCAGTCCCGTCGTGCGCTTTTTGGGATGGTGCCGCCTGGACGTTTCCGCGCAATGCAAACGATGCGGTCATGCCCACGAAACCGGCCAGGAGCGGGAGCAGCACCGCCGCTTGCCACGACAGGGGTTTTGTTCTTGGCCCATTCATACTTGGGAGATGCAAACAGCGTCTGCGGCCTTTACCAGTGCCCGTAGCCACCGCCGGTGTCGGGAAGACCCGGGGTCGTCGGCGTACCCGAGTTTGCAAGCACGTTTACGACGCACACCGCGGTTGACGTGCCGCTCATCACGCTAATGGTTTTCGCTCCGGCGGTAGCGAAGTTCGCGTTGAAGCCCGTACCATAGGGATTGGTGATGGTTAGCCCGGGAGCCGACCATGCATACGTTCCCGTACCACCTGAAGCAGAGACGTACGCGGTTTGACCAAGCGCTATGGTTTGGTTTGCAGGCGTACAGGAAAGCCCATTCGAGGAAGAGGAGTTGCTCGAAGTTACGGTAAGCGCGCACCCAGCAAGCTGTCCGCCACTCATCACGTGGATGATATAGGTACCCACCGTCGGATAACTGACCGAGAATTGCGAGCCGGTCGGGTTTGCGACGTTAAGGTTATCGCCTGACCAGGAGTACGAACCGGTGCCGCCAGTTGCAGTGAAGACGGCCGTCTGGTTGATACCCACCTGGGGCGTGTTGGTCGTGCAGGAAAGCGCACCGGTGGTCTGCGCCGAGCCAACCTGAGCAAACGTGACTCCGACAACCGCTAGAGCGGCTGCTAAAGAAATAAGCGCGTATTTTTGGCGAGTCATAGGTAGATGGTTAGAGGTTTTCATTCATTCAGTACGAGACATATCTGTATAGTAGAACCTGCTGTCTCGTATAATAGTTCCCTTTTTCTGCTTAAATTTCAATGAACACCGCATCTGTCGCCCACTCTTCGCCACCGCTTGACGAACTGTTTTACACATCTTGGCCAAGGAAACCGCGCCCGAACACTAAATCCGGGCATCTACTGTCCTCGTCCAGTACAAATGCCGTATACTGTCGCAATGAGTCTGCGAGACGATGCGTTTGCTTTCCAAAGGACGGATGTTTGGCGCGAGGGAGAATGGCTCGATCTGTGGAGTGTCGTCCACTTCCTCTCAGGCGTTTCAATCGGACTCGGCCTGTTCTTCCTCCATTTTGGCGCAGTCCCCGCGATCGTTACCACCTTCACTGCCCTAGTTGCGTATGAGATGTGGGAAGCGCTTGCTAAAATTGAAGAAACGCGAGCCAATCGGACCATGGACGTCGTTGTCGGTATGAGCAGTTTTCTTCTGTCCTTCTTTATTTTTGCGCCACAGACTTCCAAGGACCATTTCACCTCGACCTTTTCTGCCGTTCTGCTGCTCACGGTCGGCTTAAGTGAATTCGGCTGGCGCGCTTCTCAAAAAGCAAATGTGCTGGAACACCGTCTGCGCACGCAGTACGCGCACCAGCGCACCCGTCTATTGCACCGTCGCCACATGCGTTTCCTGCGATACAGACGGAGGCCTTAGGGCTCTGTACGAAAACTTCGACTTTTTCAGAAGTGGTATGCTACCTGCATATGAAACTTTTCGCACCTACGACTCTGCGCTGGTGGCAATTTTCGTTGCTTAAGCTGTCGATGATTGCGCTCGGTATTATGCTGGGAGTCTACTTGCACGACTTTTTTCTGCGCTGGATAGCAATTGTGAGCGTCGTATTTGCGCTTCCCGCCGTGTATCTGCTCAGCGTCTGGCTGCGCCCAAGCCCACCACCGACACTCTCTAACTGACGGAAAACCGGCGCGCTGCGCTCGCCGGTTTTCTCCGCATTGCGTAACGGTATATTCTGTTGCTACCGTTTTGCCGCTATGTGTGCGTATATGTAGTTTGTCCTATCGGTCGTCCGCATTCGCTTCCGTTTCACTCGTCTCCCTTTTCAAAGAGCACTGCCTCAATGTTGTTGCCGTCCGGATCAAACGCAAAAGCAGCATACCCGTACCCATCACGACGGCCGGGTGCACCGTTATCGGTGCCGCCATGCGCAATCGCTGCCGCGTGGAACGCGTCCACCGCTTCCCTGTTTTGCGCTACGAGCGCTACGTGAACGGGCGTTACGACGGCGTCTTTTTTTGCTATCCAAAAACTCGTATGCCCGCTTTCCATAAAGCCCGCAGCATCCGGTGAGTAGTCCCTCTGTAAGACATACCCAAGCGGCGCAAGAGCTGCAAGATAAAAGGCTTTGGCTTTTTCAAAGTCAGACACCGGTACCGATACGTGTTCAAGCATACAATTTGTTATAGTTAATAAACTTTCCGCACGATAGCGCACTTTTCATGATTATTTGAAGAAGTGCGCACACCTAGAATTCATTCTATACTGCCGGTATGTCATCCTTTGAACATCCGCCTACGGAGCTTCCCGAGCACCCAAAGACGACCACGTGTCTAGGCTCCGACCTTAAACCGGGAATGTCGGTACTGCTCTGGGGGTTCCCTGGTCGCCGAAAGATTACAACAATAGGCCCCACTGCCCGTGCGGACACTGGTTTTGGCGTTACTTTATACTTTGACACGGGCGAGATGTCAGTTGTTCCGGCGGACGAGCCCGTTGAAGTGATAGACGAACCCAGCTGAACCAGCGCTTATCTGGTGGACCCTAGCGGATTCGAACCGCTGACCTCGTCAATGCGAATGACGCGCTCTACCAACTGAGCTAAGGGCCCGCATGCAGCAGAATACAGGATTCTTGAGGAATCCGGAAGGGTTGTTTACCGCTTTCGCACATCCGCTACAAATATGCTATAGCAGAGACCGAGAGACGCAGGCCTTATTCGCTGCAGCAGCTACGGCAGGTCCGCTCGGTGCGAGCGTATGAACGCCCACGTTCCCTTTTCCACCTCGCTCACGGACCCTACGCAGACAGCTTTTGACGCCTCATCCCGTTCGAATGGCTCGCGCGCTGCGTGCGCTATTCTCACTACACTCGAGCCGTATCGGTTACTTTACTTGCGCCGATACTGTCGTCCCTCCTTCGCGCGAGCGTACCACATGCATTTCCAAATGCATGTGGTACGCTACCTTCACTCGGGCCGTAGTATACCGGTAGTACGCGTCCATGGGGTGGATGTAGACCGGGTTCGATTCCCGGCGGCCCGACTGAAGTGACAAGCTCTCGCTCCCACGAGAGCTTGTCACGTAAGAGGGGTTGAGAACGCGGGGTGTTCGCCCGGGAATCGAAAGCCGGAGCCATGTGCGAGCAACAGCGAACACCGCGAGGCGGAGTCGCATGCTCGGCGAGTGACGACGAGCCAAGACTTGTGACCGAAAGGCGTACTCGCCGATTCCCGGCGGCCCGCCCCCTCAACCAAAACGTCTCCGCGTACGCAAAGACGTTTTGGTTGATTACGCACAGCTAATGCAAGACGGAACTTTGCAGAAAAACAATGCCGAGGTTAAGCGATGCCGCATATGTTACCCAGAGCAGGTACGGCACCAAAAGCCAGCCAGCCCAGCTCGATTGCCGCACAAAGAGAACGATGAGCCAAATAATCATTGCCCAGAGTACGAAAATATCTAGTAACGCCCAACTAACCGCGTGCAAACCGAAAAACACCAGCGACCAAAGCGCATTCACCACCAGGTGCGCAAAAAATACCCAGAGCGAAAAGGACCGATCCGCCTTCCGCGCGCGCCAAACCAGAAATGCAGCAACGCCCATCAGCACATACAGAAACGTCCAAACGGGCCCGAAAAGGTAGTTTGGTGGCGTCCAGATCGGCTTCGGAAGGGTTACGTACCAACCGCTGATAGCCGAGACCGCATACACGCTGCCTAGCGCACCCGAGGCAAAAGGCGCAAGCAGACACGCCGCAGGAAGAATCCAACGCTCGCCTACCGAACTAGCTTTGCTGCTACGCAAACCCATTACCCAATGGTAGCACTCAGACCGTGCGTTTTTTTACATAATTTGGTATCGTGAGGGGCGTACGCGCTCTTAGCTCAGTTGGTTAGAGCGTACGCTTCACACGCGTAAGGTCATAGGTTCGAATCCTATAGAGCGCACTAGGCCAGTCGAGAGTCCTGTCGGGCCGGAGTATGACGGTAGTACGCACGCTTCGGGTGCGTGTAGACCGGGTTCAATTCCCGGCGGCCCGACAGGGTTCTTGAACTAGCAGCTGAAAGGAACGCGACCATTTTGGTTGCGCACTCCTTTCGACATCGTCCATAGCGAAAATCTGCCGTATCGGCACATACCACAGCGGAGCGAACGCTCGACAAGTCGTACGTAGTTATACTATCCACCTCGCATATGTTTCAGCGTCCGAGGTTATAGAGCTGCCTCACCTCGCTCGCCGAGAGCGCGCGGTTGTATATGCGGACATCGTCGATGGAGCCCGGAAAATATATTATGTTTCCCCAATAACCGCCCAAGTTGCCAATATGCATACCGTTTATGTAAATAGGATTTCTACTCGTTGTGTCCGTTGCTACACTGACACCATTCACATACAGGGTCCTACTGGTCGCACTCGTGAGTACCGATGTGAGTAAATACCACTGCCCTGCTTGTATCGCAGTTGGCGAGCTTACTGAAACATCTGACCCTTGACCCGCACATATAAACATTGTTGGTTTTCCATTAGACACGGAGATCGCAAACGCTTCATATGCAATTGAGGACGCCAATGATATTACAAAACCAGTGTTTCCAGCTGACGACATTTTTGCCCATACACTCATCGTTAAAGGATATGTGGTTGCCGGCGCGTTAGCCGATATATACTGGCTCGTCCCATTGAAGGAGAGCGCCTGCCCTATCACCCCCATGACGGCATTGGCAGGCGCCATGTTAACGAGCGTGCCGTTGTTGCCATGGCCACTCGCATCGAGCGCTAGGCTGGATGCCCAATTCATCTGAGAGCCGTCGAAGGGCCAATAGCCGACGAGCCCGCCACCCGAGAGCGCTTGTGCGGGGGCGGTGTCGATTGTTGTGCCCACTGCTCCGGCGTTGTAGAGCTGCTTCACTTCGGTAGCGGAGAGCGCGCGATTGTATATGCGGACGTCGTCGAGCATCCCCGAGAATAGACCAGTTCCACTGGCGTTACTGCCGATAAACCACGGACCGTTACTAAAGGTTCCGAGACCAGATGTCGAGCCTCCTGCGTTCACTATAGCTGCTTGAATACCATTTATGTAGATTTTAAACCCGCTAATATTATTGCTCCCGTCGTATGTAGCTACGATATGGTTCCATTGTGTTGCATTAGGTATTGTCGTTGTATTTATGGCAATCCGGCTTGCAGAGGAGTCTTGAAGAGCGAAAAACACTTGTCCAGAACCATTGGTTCCAAACCATACTCCCTCCCAGGGAGAAACATTGTGTGCAGTTCCAAGAAGCTCTTCGTTTGGACCCAGTCCTTTTTCCCAAATGCCTATAGAAAATGGTGTCGAGACGGTGATGTTCGCTGTGTTTACAGTAGTTATGTATTGACTCGTCCCATTGAAAGAGAGCGCCTGACCGAAGCGGCCAAGGACGGCTGAGGTGGCAGGAGACATGCCGACCATCGTGCCAGTGTTTCCGTGGCCCGAGACGTCGGCGGTCGTGTTCGCAGCCCAGTTAGTGTTCCGCCCGTCGAAGGTCCAATAGCCAACGAGCCCGTTCGGGACGAGAGAGATGGGGCTGTTGTTGTGAGTAGTGGCACCGGAATGGTAGAGCTGCTGGATATCGGAAGCACTGAGTACACGGTTGTATATGCGGAGGTCGTCGATAGCCCCTGTGAAATACACAGGAAACCTGGCCCATTCTCCTATTTCATTATCTGGTGCAGTTGCCGCAGGATAGAAGTATGTCCCGCCGCTTCCCACCTTTGAACCGTCCAAGTAATATGTGACGGTGTTGCTACTGTCCATGGTCCACACTACATGGTGCCATGTATTCAGACTTGGGCTTATTGGAATGTAGGTGTAGTCGTGCTCACCGCTCGTCGTAAGACCAATATTTGTAGAGGATATCTCTGGTTCGAACCCACCAGTGGAAGCGCCAAAAATATAGCCGCCCGAAGGTGATCCTATCGGGAGCTTTATCCATGCAGATACGGTAAAGTTGTTTTGAATATTCCCTATCTTGGTAGATGGAACGAGATTAACAGATTGGTTCGTCCCATTGAATGAGAGAGCTTGCCCAAGTTTGCCGGACACCTGTTTGGGACCATTGACGGCAGTCCCATTAATCCCGTTTCCGGACTGATCGAGCACAGTGGTGCCAGACACATCGCCGGAGTCGAAAGACCAATGGCCCACCAAACCGAGGTCATTGGGAGGAGCGTCCAACGTAACTGAAGCGCCACCAGCCGCCGCGTGCGCAGCGACTGCGAAAACGGAAAAGAAGAACAGAACCGCAAGAATCCTCGCTACCTTCAGCCGAAAAACCTTCGCTATTTGCGCGTAGGCACGGTTCGTCGGAGCTGCTAGCCGGGGGTTCATAACCATACGCGCGCCACGCAAAACCGGAAGCCTCCGTTTCATACTGAAACTATAGCAGGACCACCAACCATCGGAGGAGGATCTATGTAGCTCCTTTCTTTTAGTGAACATTAAGCGCATGGCCCAACCATCGCCACCCGGAAACTCTTTGGGCAATTCTATTGTCTTTCTACAGAACGCAAACCTCTTTGTGCTGTAGCGACCGCTTCACTCGGAAGCCAGTCTAGCGAGTTGGTCTCGACCGCGAGCGACCTTATTGGTTCATCGAGAGCATAGCCGCCCTCAGTCACGGCACCAGAAGCATAGAACTGGTGTCCCCTACTGCTGTTCTCAAGGTTCCTGGTTTCCCTCAATGGTGGACCCTAGCGGATTCGAACCTATGACCTTTCGCGTGTGAAGCGAACGCTCTAACCAACTGAGCTAAGAGCGCGAACACGCTAGCACCATAGCAGAAACGGCTCAAATTCCCAGACTCGAGAGCGCCGCCCTTACTTCGTCGATAGGCAGTGCAAAACCGATATTCTGTGACCCTTGTGCGACAGCAACGTTGATGCCGACAGCGTCACCGGAAAGGTCCACGAGCGGTCCCCCGGAGTTACCCGGATTGATAGCGGCGTCGGTTTGAATGACGTTCTTGAGCGTTTCAGTAGTGCCGTTTGCGTCCGACGCGACGATAGTTCTATTCAGACCGGAGACCACACCCGTTGAGATGGAATTAGTGTACTGACCGAGTGCATTGCCTACCGCAAAGACAGATTCGGCAAGCGAGACTGCCGACGAATGGCCGAGCGGCACTGTCGCGTACCCACTCCCGGTGACTTTTAGCACGGCAAGGTCCTCAGTCGGTGAGCGCCAGATAACCGTGCCGATTTTCTGCGTACCGTTTGCAAGGAGCACCGTATACGTAGCCTGCGCATCAGGAACGACGTGTTTATTAGTCACAATGTACCCGTTGCTACGCACGAAAAAGCCGGTGCCCGCGGAGACTTTCTGTGTCGTCGTACCGACTTGCCGATACACCGGCACCTGCAGCCCAAAGCCTTGGAACTGCGGATCATTCCCGAAAGGATTGACATACGTCACCTGAAGCTTGGGTACTTCCCTGCTCTCGACAATGGAAACGACTGCCGGCGTCACCTTGGCAACGGTGCTTTGCAGCGTCTGGCTTGAGCGCCTCGTAACCGACTCGCTATGAACGAGCGCGGAAAGACGCTCTGTTGTCGATGCTGCAGTGGAGCTCGCGATGTTCGCCACGAGCGCCATCTGTGCTTCGAGCCTCGAAAACGAGCCATCCAGCGCGTTCACTGAACGCGAGAGTGTTTCTATGCGCACAGCTTGCCACGTCACAGTGACTCCTATCGCGGCGAAAGCTGCAAGAACGGCTAACCGCATTCGCATACGCCCATTATACGCATTCAACAGGAATTCTATTTACAGCCTCGACGAATACACACGAGCAGCCGATTTGGGTGGACCCTAGCGGACTCGAACCGCTCACCTCATCCATGCCATGGATGCGCTCTACCAGATGAGCTAAGGGCCCATTGCACGCCCTATTTGTAGCGCATTTTCATACGCTTGGCTACTAAACCAACAGTCCGATTAGGCTCTGAGCCGCGACGATTGCGGTAGCTGCCCAAAGCAATCCCCCGGCTATGTCCATAAGATTATGCTGCTTGATAAAAACTGTAGAAAAAGCTATGCACACCGCAACTATCCAGGACCACAGAGCAAACGCCGGAAACGCGCGCGCAAGGTAGTAGCCGCAGATAACCGAAATGTACACATGCGTGCTCGGAAAAACATCATTGTTGTACTTCCCGTCGATGCGATAAACGAACCGCACGAGCGCGTGCAGTGCTCCCGGCCCGCGCGCGTCAGCGCGCGCAGCACTGCAACCGACAAACGGGCTCACAACCGCGTACAGCAGGCCCACAATGCCGAGAGCTAGGTACATCAGGGCCGCAAATGGGGTCGGGTATACAAGTATGATTGCCGCGGGGAAAAAAATGAACAGCGAAAGGTAGGGGACGACAAACACCGGCAAAAAAGGTATGTGCTGATCAACCAACATGCCGCACAGGCGCTTCGGGCGACCGCGACTAATCGGAATATAGAGCGAGAGCGACGCTGCAGCGAGCGCTAGTAGTACCAGATTCCTCAGGGGAAGCATGGCGTAACGGTAGCACGCCGGCGCGCCCACGGACTGCCGCGCGCTACGCCACTTAGCTGCTTTAAAAGAGTCGCCTCCGGAAACGTGCGCGCACATGCAGTCGTCACGCATTCATTTCATCGACACTTTTCGTAGCTTGTAACGTTTTACGTTGCGCGCCGGTTAGTTTAAGCGGACGCACCTGCAACTGCTTCTTACGTTCCCAGGAGGAAACGCCGATGCTTTTGCACCTCATTCTGGTTCTTTCTGCAGTCGTCTTGTACTGCCTCCTGCTGCCTGCTCTTTTATACGATGCCGAAGCGCCGACCGACGACGACTTTTGTGCGGAAGCAGATCTGCGCACGTACGCGATCCTCCGGCACAACTTAGCGGAAGGTCCGCAGTGGGCGCAAGAGGACCTCAAGGAGCTGCAGAAACCGCCCTCGCAGTAACAAGGGCGGTCACGCACTGCGTGACCGCCCTTTACTGTTTGCTTCGTGCCCGTTCACCTTTGCCGCTTCTACGCTATCCCCCCAGCAGCCGCTCCAGCTCGTTGCATTTTGCACACCACACCCGATAATGAGCAAAGCGTGAACGGCAAGTACGTCTTCCCCACCATACTAGGAGTTATTGCGCTGATAACCGCGTGCGCGTCTTTTTTTGCATACGGTCACGGCGTCGGCCTTCTTAATCCGCAAGGAGTCATTGCTCGCCAGGAGCGAGCGCTTATGCTTAGCGCCGCGGTAATCATGCTTGTAGTGGTGGTGCCGGTGTTTGTGCTCACCTTTGGCATTGCCTGGCGCTATCGCGCGTCGAACACGCGCGCAGAGTACCGGCCAAACTGGGAACACAGCCGCGCTCAGGAGCTTGTTTGGTGGGTTGTGCCTATGGTCATTATCGCCCTGCTTGCTGTCGTTACCTGGCGCGTCTCTCATACGCTCGACCCGTTCCGACCCATAGATTCCCGCACACCGGAGCTCACCGTCGAGGTCGTCGCGCTCGACTGGAAGTGGCTGTTTATATATCCCGCGCAAGGAATCGCAACGATAAACTACCTAGCGATTCCTGAAAAGACGCCCATCGCCTTTAAGCTCACGAGCGATGCTCCCATGAACGCATTTTGGATTCCGCAACTAGGCGGCCAAGAGATGGCCATGCCGGGCATGGTGACCCAAATCCACCTCATGGCTGATGCACCCGGTACATATGAAGGCTTTTCATCGAACATTAGCGGCGCAGGCTTCGCGAGCATGCATTTCCCCGTATACTCAATGAACACAAGCGACTTCACTGCCTGGGCCGCTCGCACCCAGCAGGTATCGAGCCTACTTACATTTACGGCCTACAAGCAACTCGCTCAACCAAGCCAAAACACTGCTGCCGCCTTCTTCCGGGTCACCGATCCGTATCTGTATACTGACATTGTGATGCAATATATGATGCCCACCGCAAGCACCAGCGTGTCCCGCATGGCCGCACCTGCCCCTTAATATGTTTGGCCGCCTTACCTTCGCCGCTCTTGAGCAAGGCCCGATTGTGCTCGGTGCGCAGATTTTTGTGCTGCTCGGTGCGCTCGCTGTAGTCGGTGGTATTACGTACTTCAGAAAATGGGGTTGGCTCTGGCGCGAATGGTTTACCTCGCTCGACGCTAAGAAAATCGGCATCATGTACATCGTCGTAGCGCTCGTTATGCTCGTGCGTGGCGGCATCGACGCTATCATGATGCGCTTGCAGCAGGCGCTCGCCGCGGGCACCCAGGGATACCTGCCACCCGGGCACTTCCAGCAAATCTTCACCGGCCACGGCGTCATCATGATCTTTTTCGTGGCAATGCCGCTTATGTTCGGACTTTTGAATCTCGTCGTACCGCTGCAAATTGGCGCGCGGGACGTCGCCTTCCCCTTCCTCAACTCACTGTCCTTTTGGCTCTTTGTCTCGGGCGCCGCGCTCATGATGCTCTCGCTCGTTCTCGGCGAGTTCTCTACAGCCGGATGGCTCGCCTACCCGCCGCTTTCCGAACTCGCCTACAGCCCGGGCGTGGGTGTCGACTACTACATCTGGGCCGTGCAAATAGCCGGCGCGGGCTCGCTTCTCTCCGGCATAAACTTCGTTACCACGATTTTCAAAAAACGCTGCCCCGGCATGTCGCTCATGCGCATGCCCATATTCGTCTGGACCGCGCTCGGCAGCATGCTGCTCGTCGTTTTTGCTTTCCCCGTCCTCACCGCAACGCTCGGCATGCTCACACTCGACCGGTACCTCGGCATGCATTTCTTCACGGCAGGTGGCGGCGGCAATATGATGATGTACGTCAACCTCATTTGGACCTGGGGACACCCCGAGGTGTATATTCTCGCGCTGCCGGCTTTCGGCGTCTTCTCCGAAGTTGTTGCCGTGTTCTCGCAAAAGCGGCTCTTTGGCTACACCTCGATGGTAGTTGCGACCATGGCGATAACCGTTTTATCTTTCATCGTCTGGCTGCATCACTTCTTCACCATGGGTGCGGGCGCCGATGTTAATGCTTTCTTCGGCATCATGACCATGATTATTGCAATACCGACTGGCGTAAAAATCTTCAACTGGCTTTTCACCATGTATCGCGGTCGTGTGCTCTTTACCACACCTATGCTCTGGTTCCTCGGATTCGTCGCCCTGTTTACGATCGGCGGCATGGCTGGCGTGCTGATGGCGATACCGCCCGCAGACTTTGAGCTCCACAACTCGCTTTTTCTCGTTGCGCACTTCCACACTATGATTGTAAGCGGCGTGCTGTTTGGCGATTTCGCCGCAATCACCTACTGGATGCCGAAAATCTTCGGTTTTCGGCTGAATGAAAAATGGGGCACGCGCGCCTTTTGGGCCTGGGTAATCGGATTTCTTATGGCGTTCATTCCGCTCTACGTTCTGGGCCTTATGGGCGCAACGCGGCGCCTGGACCACTACCCGGCAGGACTCGGATGGCAGCCGCTCTTTATCATGGCGGGTATCGGCGTCGTCATAATCGTTATCGGCGTAGTTTTCCAAGCTATTCAAATACTCGTCAGCGTCCGCGACCGTGCGCAGACCCGCGCTGATGCCGCAGACCCCTGGAACGGCCGCACGCTCGAATGGTCCGTCCCTTCGCCTGCTCCGCTCTACAACTTCGCCAAAACGCCGCACGTTTTCTCTCGCGACGCATACTGGGAAGCAAAGCGCACGGGCGAGAGCCTTGCTCCGGGCGGCTATGAAGACATTGTTCTGCCCATAAATACCGCCTTCGGTATCTACCTTGCGGGTGCAGCATTTTTCTTTGGCTTTGCGGTGATCTGGAACATCTGGTGGCTCGCCGCGCTCGCCGCGCTCGCGTTCTTCACGCTACTCATTGTCCATTCGTTTTCTGAAGAGACTGAGTACGTCATTCCCGCATCAGAGGTCGCGGCACTCGATGCTCTACGGCCAGCATAACAATATGAACACGCACGCACTTGAACGCGAGGAGACGCTCAAACACGAGACAACTGTGTTCGGTTTTTGGTTCTACCTCATGAGCGACTGCCTCGTGTTCGCAAGCCTTTTCGCGACGTATGTCGTGTTGCGCAACAACACGTTCGGCGGTCCGAACGCTGCGGAGCTCTTCAGTCTCCCGTATGTACTTACTGAAACACTTACGCTCCTCACCAGCTCCTTTACCGCAGGCCTCAGCGTGCTTGCGGCGCGCCGCAACAAAGCTCGCGAAACCTTCGCCTGGCTGTCTGTCACGCTCCTGCTTGGCCTCGTGTTTCTGGGACTTGAAATGCATGATTTTGCGGGGCTCGTTGCGGCCGGCAACATGCCGTCGCGCAGCGGTTTCCTTTCTGCATATTTCACGCTCGTCGGCACACACGGCCTCCACGTTGCTCTTGGCGCGCTCTGGATAGTCGTACTTCTCGTGCAGCTCGCGCGGCGCGGCCTCTCCACAACCACCACGCGCCGCCTGACGCTCCTGTCGCTTTTTTGGCATTTCCTCGATATCATCTGGATACTGATCTTCACCATCGTGTACCTCTTTCCGTTTCTATGATAAGCGCCGCTGAAACATCGACGGCGCGCTACGTCCTCGGCTTTCTCGGGTCGCTCGTATGCACCTTTGCAGCGTACTGGTTCGTAGTAGCGCATCCCGTAGCACACAATCTCGCGCTTGGCGCACTCGTCGCCCTCGCGCTCATACAGATATTCATTCAGCTTGCGCTATTCCTCCATTTAGGCGACCGCGGCAATCAGCTTAACCAGCTCGCCCTCGCTCTTACGCTCGTTATCGTCGGCATCGTCGTGACTGGCTCCTTATGGATCATGTTCAACTTGAACGGGCGCATGATGCCTAGCGAAGCCCAGATGCTCCAGTACACGCAGAGCCAAGATAGTATGTGAGCTCGGGCAGAACCCGTCTCAAAAATAACCGTATGAATACGAAAAGATCCATGGCCGCTGCGATACGCATTTTTCGGCTACGATCGGCAAGGATTATGACATGATACGACTCCGCGAATATTACAAGCTTACAAAGCCCGGCATTGTGTACGGCAATGCGATTGCTGCACTCGGCGGCTTTTTTCTCGCAAGCAGAGGAACGTTCGAGTGGCGCACCCTTGCGGCAATGCTTGCAGGTCTCTCGCTCGTAATCGCCAGCGGGTGCGTGTTCAATAACTATTTCGAGCAAGACCTCGACTCCCTCATGGCGCGAACCAGAAACCGCCCGCTACCGCGCGGCACGGTAACGCCACGCGCGGCGCTCATCTATGCCCTCTTCCTCGGCGTTGTTGGTACGACGCTCCTGGCGCTTGGCACCACGCTGCTGGCAACCCTCGCGGCGCTCCTGGGCCTCTTCGCCTATGTCGTACTCTATACGCTCCTCGCCAAGCGCCGTACACCATACGCCACGCACATCGGCGCACTTGCGGGTGCAGCGCCGCCGGTCGTCGGATACGTCGCGGTTACCGGCCACTTCGACCTCGCTGCACTCATTCTTTTTGTCATGCTTTGCCTTTGGCAAATGCCGCACTTCTTTGCAATTGCTCTTTTCCGTCGCGAAGAGTACGCAGCCGCCAAGGTCCCCATTTGGCCCCTCGTCAAAGGCGTACCCTCGACCAAACGCCAAATGGTTGCCTACGTCGTGCTTTTCGCCGCGGCTTCAGTCCTCCTGTGGGTGTTTGACTACACCGGACTCGTATACGGCATCGTCGCCACCGTGCTTGGTATAGCCTGGGTTGCCTTTGCGATTGCCGGCTATGCACAGGCCGATGAAAACCGCTGGGCAAAGCGCGTCTTCTTTTTTTCGCTCATTGTGCTCACCGTACTCTGCGCCACGATGGCGCTCGATGCCCGCGCGAGCACCCAGGCGGCGCCCGCGCGCTACGTACCAACCTTTGTGTAGTACTCCATCAATGCAGCGTCGCGCTCCGTGCCACGCGCACACCACACGAAAACAAAAATGCAGTGGTCCTTATCACCGGGCGCGTCGAGCGGCGCTAGGAGAGCATTCGCGTACGAGCTACGTAAGTAAGGGAAACTATTGCCGTGCTCGCGTGCTCAGCAACAATGCCGGACAAAGCCTGCGCGCTGCCATGGAAGATACCCCCTCGGCCAGCGCGGCCTGTAAGACGTTCACGAACCAATCACCGCTTTTCTGCATAGTATGGTTTTGGAACGCACCTTGCACAAGCAGAAAGAGAAGGAGAACTCGTCGTGCCAAAAAAACCGCAAAAACGCGACCTGAAGCACGCAGCAACACCAGAGAGCGTTAGAGAGGTGCTCCTCGATATCGGCCTTTCTGAAGCCGCTGTGAATCGGCTTCCCCCGTCCGGCCAAGAGCAACTTGCGCATAGCCTTGCGACAGTCCTGCGGGGAGCCGGGCTCAGTGAGCAAGAACAACACCAGGTAGTCGACGCAGTGGGGCGGGCGCTTGAGCGATGTGCAGCTCAAACAGAAGGATTGTTCGAATTGCACGCCGTCTGTCTCGAGCTCATTAACGCAACAGGCCTAACGCCCCGCGCCCAGGAGACTTTGAGCGCTCTTGCGACGCTTCTGAACCGAACGTACCTAACCCGCAGATAGTCGAGGCCGGGCTGCCTGCGGCAGCACGGCCTCCCTGAGGCGAGGGTACCACCGCCCCACACACCGGGGCATTCCGGTGAAATTTTCCTCGCCGGACGGCGTATGGATATATGTCGAAACGTCGTCCGCGAGCGATTCGTGGTCGGGAGGGTCGGCAACCCATCCGTACGCTTGCCTCTTTGGCTTGTGTTCAAGATACAGGAGTTCATCATGCGGACATGCAAACCGCGCCTTTTTGGTGTTGTTCTTTTCTCAGCTTTGTTCTTTTCGTTTTCTCTTCAGGCAAGGGAAGTAAGTGCCACGGCGTACAACGCGACAGTAGCGCAAACAGGCCACACTAACGGCCAGACCGCGTCAGGAGTACCCCCGCGGCCAGGCGTTACTGTTGCTATCCAGCCAGCATTAGAGCGTACGTATCCACTCTGGACCGTCGTAGCCTTCAACTACTCGACGGTCAAGAACCAGCCGAGAAAATGCGGCATACAGTACGTGCGCGGCAGCTATTTGCCAAGCAAGTACGGAATGATACTGGACTACAAAGCGCCGAACGCTGAGGGCAACATCGACTTCTTGATGCCGACTCACGCGTACGTTCGTATGCCGGATGGAAAAAAAATAAATCCGGCGCCTGCCTTTGGTCGATGCCGCGGCATCACCATGAGGAAAGTCCTGACCCTGAAGACCCATGATCCGGCAGCGGTCCCAAAGACCCAAGCCGCGCTTGCGGTGCTGGTTCGTCGGCATGTGCTTAAAAATCAAATATCACAGAATTTCAGCGGGAGGCGCCTTAGGGCGTCTCTCATTTAATTTATGACGGGGCTTGCAGTCATATTAGTATTTGCTAATATGACTGCATGGATGCCCGTGCCGTCCAAATCGCCGTTTCGAACCGAGTGCGGTGCAACATCATCGCGTGCTTGGGTGCGCGAGCAAAAACCGTAACCGAACTGTGCGAAACCTGCGGCCTATCGCAGTCCGCCGTGTCCCAGCACCTTATGAAGCTGCGTAACGCTGGCGCAGTGACAAGCACCGCGCGAGGCCGGGAGCGGTTGTATCAAGTCGCAGACCGGCGACTCGTTGCCGTCTGCAGAGCGATTAGCAACTTTACAACATAACCTATGGAACTCTCCTACTTCAGAAAAAGCACGCGCTCGTTCTCCGAAACGGTCGAGCATGCGCGCACCGCAACCAAGGATGCCGGGTTCTCGATTCTTGCCGAAAAGGACCTCGTCACGGACGAAATGTATATGATCGTTGCCTGTAAGGCTGAGTGGGCGAAGCAGCTGCTTGCGACCGACCACCGTCTTGCCGGTTTCCTCCCCTGCGCAATTACCATCCTCAAAAAAGGTGGCGGCGTGCTCGTTGGTACCGGTCAGCCCTCGATTATCAAGTCGCTCGTGCACAGCGGTCCCCTTGCCAAGCTTGCCTCAGACGCCGACCGCGCGAGCAAGGAACTCATCAACGCCGCAGCAGGCGTCGAAGCGCTCAAGCCCGAGAGCGTGCTCGTCTATGCGACAACAACCTGCCCCTACTGCACGAAGGTGAAGAACTGGCTCACCGACCACCACATAGAACACAAAGTGGTACTCGTCGACCAAGACCAAGAAGCCGGGCGCGCCATGGTACAAAAAACCGGCCAAATGGGCGTGCCGGTAACCGAAATTACCTACGGCAGCGAGGCCGACTCGGACTACATCATCGGCTTCGACGAGGCGCGCCTTGCTGAAGTCCTGCAGTGAGCAGAGTAGCCTGTTTGCACGGACCCGTATAAAAACCCCGGCCAACCTGTGGCCGGGGATGCTAGCAGCAGAGGCATGGCGTTAGTAATACATGCCATGCTTAGCAAAGTTTTCCTTGTACGGATCACGCCGATCGGGCGCGATAAAGCCGAGGTGCACGTAACCGTCTTTTCTGCGCAACGGTTCGAGCCGGCGCATTGTCGCAAGCGTGAGCGTTGAGAGAAGCCCGCCCACGAGTGCAAAGCCGGTGCTTTCGCCTCCATAGCACGGTTCGAACGCTGATGACGTTTGCCGCCATAGAGCAGCGCTGCAGACGAGCGACTCTTCGAGCCGTACGTAGCGTACGTCGTTCACCACATCGCGCCAGCCGAGCGTACCTGGCTTGAGCGCTCGTTCCGTACGTACTCCCGACACCGTGCTCCCTGGTTCAACCACGACTGCGACTGCGTGCAGGCTCGAACCCTGCAGCCTAAGGCCCTCACGCAGCGCCGGCACGACGCCCGAACAGGTGCCGCCGCTTCCGACGCCGCACGCGAAAATGCCCAGATCCGGCACGCACCGCGCAATGTGCCTACCGAACGGGTCGTACGCCTTGGTATTGTCAGGATTCCAGTATTGGCGCGTATACCACCAACCGTGCGCTGCGGCGAGCGTCTCCGCCTTTTTCATGGCATCAAGCGAGTCTTCCCCGAACTCAATCGTTACGCCAGCGGCTTCAAGCAAGTCGAGTTTGCCGCGTGGCGTACTGCGCGGAACGACCGAGACGACCCGACGAATCGGGAAGTCGAGGTACACCGAGGAAACTCGCCGCACAGCCCACACGAGGCCAAGCGTATAGTTGCCGGAAGAAGAGTCAGCTATGGTGTCCGTACGGAGATGGTCGCCGCGCCCGATCCCGCAACTGACGATGTTACAGGCGGGCCAGATCTTGATATGCTCGGCAGGATTTTCGTATCCGAGCACGGCGTGTACGCGTACGCGGTACTCTTCACAAAACCCACCCCATGGTTCAGGCAGTAACCTAGTGTCGATCTCGATCAGCCGCGGCAGCGGCCTCAGGATGTCGAACAGACTGTGGTCGAAGTCGAGTGCAAAGTTCACTTGGTTAACTCCTTCTGTGGTTACTCAAAACGCAAAGCCCTCTCTCTCGGAAAGGACTTCCGCTCTCGAGCATACGCGAAAAAAGGCGCGGACGAAAGTCCGCGCCTTTTTTCTCTCGCTGTCACGCCATTTGCCGAAACTCATTTCAAACCTGAAACGATGCCGGCAAGTCTGCTGGGAGTGGTAAGACTTGGCCGAGCGACCCGGAGCGCCGCTCCCAGCAGACTTGCCGGGAGCGTAGGTTTCGAAATGAGCTCTATCCTATTCCGGGCGCCAGCTTTTCTTCACCTCGGTAATTTGGTTTTTATCGTCCACGAAGACCACCGTCGGACCGCCCATCTTCTTGGCCTCCTCCGCCGTGACCCACGCTTCGCCGAGCACGACCACCTTGTCGCCCTTCTGGAAAAGGCGGGCGGGCGGGCCGTTCAGGATAACGTCACCATTCCCCTTCTTGCCCGCAAGAATGTAGGTACGCCAGAGAACTGCATTGCTTACGTTCGTAATCTGTACCAACTGGCCCGGTACGAGCCCAAGTTCTTCAAGGAGTCCTTCGTCAATGGTAATGGAACCAACGTAATTCAGATCTGCTCCGGTAACCGTCGCGCGATGGAGCTTCGCGATGCATACATTTACCAACATATACCGCCAGTATACCCATTCGCCGGCGCGCACGCCAGTGCGCAAAAACGAGACAAAAACTGTGCACAACAGAGACTATTGCGCGGCGTTTGATGCTATGGTACGTATGTAGTTTTTATATTTTTAGGTACTTCCA
>JAJZPB010000007.1:15034-32485 GCA_021811365.1 bacterium | reverse complement strand
CACCACCGACTACCATTTCGGGCGCATGCCAGAGCTTCGTACTTAAATATTTCAACTACAACGGCTGCGTGCAGGCGCACCAAAACGACGCTGACTTCGCTGGAAACACCTGGCGCGTGTACCTCGGCCGCACGACGCCGCTCTGGCGCACGCAGCACGAAGTGGTGAAGCTGCTCGACAAACAGGGCCGCACTGTCGACGCTTTTGCCTACTAGAAAAAAACGGACAAAAGGGGTAGCGTATGCATGCAGCGCCCATAGCTCAGTCGGTAGAGCAGCTCCCTTTTAAGGAGACGGTCCCAGGTTCGAGCCCTGGTGGGCGCACACACTAGGAAGCTGTATTGAGTCTGAAGCCACTTGCGGCTGGTACCCAGTAACAACCAGCGGGACGGGCGCTATTTTCAACACGCAGAGAGGACTTGTGTAAAAGGGCAAACTTTCCACTGCCCGACTTCGGACACATTCTGACTACAGAGCCCTGCACGAGCGCCGGCTACGAGTGATTACCTCTCCGCACTCTGAAAAAAGACTGCTTTTATATCGAGAGCGACCAGCGCTCAAGTTCACGAGCAAGGTCGAGATTTTTCCGGCGCGACTCTTGCAAAAGGACAATGAGGTCCCGCGAAAGCGTTCGCGCGGCGTGGGGGCGCCAGGCACGACTCCCCTTCTCTGCAAGGTCGCGTGCTTTCCAATGCAAAAGCCCGTGCACCATCTCGGGCGCATCGCCCGCGGAGAGCGCGCGCATCACTTCGAGCCAGAGCGCCGTTCCGTTTTTTTCTGCAAGCGCATTCACGAGCGCGCCATTAAACCCGCGCGCCGTACTGCGCGTAGCGACAGCGTCAAATACGTACTCTTTCTTCACGAGCGCGGCAATCTTTTTTGCGCGGGCGGGGGTGAGTTTTGGCGCAAGTATAACAACGGCGTTGTCGCTTGCCGCAAGCGCTTCAAGATGCGCGTCAAGTGCGCTGCCCAGCTCTCCCGGGCTTGCGTTGTCATCCTCGCCTTCTTCCGGCTCTCGCGCACGCGAAGTCGGAAACGGATCGTCAAGCAGCACGAGAAGGCGTTTTACGAAAAGCCCTCCGCCCAGCGCTGCTTCTTCAAGCGACGCGTCGGTGAGCTCCTCGCGCGCGAGCCGCGCATAGGCGAGATTCGGTTCTTTTGCGCGTGCAGCGGCCACCCACGCAAACGCCTGCGCGCGCACCTTTTGAGCATCGCTCCCGCGAAACAAGTACAGCATGCAGCAAGTTTACCAGTGTTCGAGCGAGCCCCAATTCGGTCCGGACTTTACCTCAGCAGAAATCGGCACACCACGCGCAGCGCTCTCGGGCACGACCGCTTCCATTACTGTGCGAATCTTCTCGCCGAGTTCGCGAGCGCGTGCGCCAGCGACTTCGTAGACAAGTTCATCGTGCACCGAAAGGATAAGGTGCACATCACGCTGCGCGCCCTCCCGTTCAAGCATGCGGTCAGCCTCCACCATGGCGAGCTTGATGATGTCGCCCTCGGTGCCCTGAATCGGGGCGTTAATCGCCATGCGCTCAGCCTGCGCGCGCACATATGGCAGAGATGACTTCATTTCCGGAAACTGCCGGCGACGTCCAAAGAGCGTTTCTGTGTAGCCGTGCTTGCGCGCGAACCCTTTGGTTGTTTCGAGGTACTCCGAAAGCGTTTTAAATTCTCTAAAATACTCTTCGTAAAAAGCGTGCGCATCGGCGGTCGTAGTACCGAGCTGCACCCTGAGCGCGTTGACGCCCATGCCGTAGAGAATGCCGAAGTTGATGACCTTGGCGCGTCGGCGCATTTCGGAGTCGACTGCTTCCGGCGCTACATGAAAAACCCGTGCCGCAACCTCGCGGTGCACGTCGCGGCCATGGCGGAATATATCGCAGAGCTTCTCGTCGCCCGAAAGAATCGCAGCAAGCCGCAATTCTATCTGTGAGTAGTCGAGCGAGACGAGTTCGTATCCCTCCGGTGCGATAAACGCGTGGCGAATTGCGCGACCGCGCTCGCTGTGAAGCGGAATGTTTTGCAAATTCGGATTCTGGCTGGCGAGGCGGCCGGTGGTCGTCCCGGTCTGCAAAAACTGCGCATGCAGCCGATTCTCAGCGTCGAGCTGCTGGGGAAGCGTTTCGATGTAGGTTGAGAGAAGTTTCCGCAGCTCGCGATACTCGAGGACGGCAGTGACAATCGGGTGCGCATCGCGAATCTTTTCGAGTTCGCTTTCGCGCGTTGACCGCTGTCCGCCCGCCGTGCGCTTCTGTCGTTCGGGAACGAGCTTAAGCTCGTCGAAAAGCACCTCGCCGAGCTGCTTGGGCGAACTTATATTGAACTCACGGCCGGCGACGGTATAAATACCTCGCTCAATCGTTTCCAGCTCCTCGCGGTACCTCTGTGCAAGGCCGCTCAGAATATCCCGATCGATAAGCACCCCGTGCTGTTCCATCTGCGCTATTACCGGAACGAGCGGCTTTTCTATCTGCTCGTACACCTCCCGCACACGGCCGAGCGCACCTATCTGCTGTTCAAGCGCGGCGTGCGCTTCAGAAAGCGATGCTTTTTGCGTAAACGCGAGAATGTCGTCTATAGTCGGGTTCGTAAAATCAGAAGAAATGAGCCAGAGCATCGCCTGCGCTTCCGCAAGCTGCGTCGAGTCAAGTGGTTCTCGTTCTGCTACAGCACTTTCCGCTTCCGACGCAGCGGATTCCATGAGCTCGGGGTCTATGGCGGCAACCAACGTTGCGCGCGCCCGGTCCCGCAGCGAGCGGAAGCCAAACTCGTCGAACAGCGCGCTCACGCTCTTGAAATCAACTGCGTCGCGCCACGTCTTCTGTGGCAGTGAAAACACGATGGGCGCGTCAGTGCGAATGGTCGCAAGCGCTTTCGAAAAACGTGCGTCTTCTTCGTGTTCTTTGAGCAGCTGAATGATACGTGGCTTGATGCCTTTCTTTGCCAGCGTCTCCTCGCCCTTTTCGAGCGCGCCATAGAGCTGCTCGATTGTACCGAAACGAGAAATCAATTCAGTCGCCGTTTTTTCCCCGATACCCGGGACGCCTTTGATGTTATCCGACGGATCCCCGCGCAACCCTTTGAAGTCAGGAATGTGCTCGGGCGGAAACCCGAAACGGTCCTTTACCGCATCTTCGTCGTAGAGAATAGTGTCATTAAGACCCTTTTTGAGTGTGTACACGCGCACGCGCACAGCGTCGACGAGCTGGAGCGTATCCATGTCGCCGGAGGCAATAATCACGTCGACATCTTTCCCGCGCAGTTCGTGCGCGATTGTACCAAGCAGGTCGTCTGCTTCGAAGCCTTCTCGTTCGTAGCACGGAATTGAAAACGCCTCAAAAACACGCCGCGATGCTTTGATTTGCAGCACCAGTGCCTCGTCCGTTTCGCCACGCGTGCCTTTGTAGGCTTCATACACTTCGTGGCGTACGGTGGGCTTCGGCAAGTCGTAGCACGCGGCGATGTAGTCTGGCTGTAGCTCGTCCACGATTTTAAGCAGCATGGAAACGAGCCCATAGAGCGCGCCGGTCGGCTGGCCCATAGGGCCGGTAAAGTCAGGAAGTGCGTGGTACGCGCGATGGATAATTGCGTGCGTATCGAGAAGTACGATGCGCGGTTTTGTTTTAAGCCTCCTCATATGAAATGCGCCGCGCGTCATCGGCTTCGGTCACGATAGCGATATGAAGCGTCGGCCTGGGCAGCGTATCGGCTACCTGTTCGGGCCATTCAAGCAAAATAAGATTATTTGGGTCTGCGAGCATGTCGGAAAAATGAAGCGGTTCAAGCTGCTTCCCGCTCTCAAGCCGGTACGCATCTAGGTGAATCAGCCGCGCGAAGCCGCCTTTGGCGACTTCGCGCGGCAGAGCATAGACCTTTGCAATGACGAACGTCGGGCTGTTGACCACTTCTTCGACGCCAAGTTCCTGTGCGACGGCTTTCGTAAACGCGGTTTTCCCTGCCCCGAGCTCGCCCGAGAGCGTGACCAGCGTCGCACTGTCCGCGCGCGACCGCAGGCTACGCGCCACCGAGCGCGCCTCCTGCTCAAGCTCCGCCAAGCTCCGGACGACCTTATCCATACGAGCAGTGTACTACTAAAATGAAAGCGCCTGCTCCAGACCCAAAAGGACCCGAAACAGGCGCAGAGATATTTACCAGCCTCCCCTCATGGAAAAGGCGTGGCCGATTTGGAGCCGCCAGCGGCTATACCCATACGGAGCATAGCCATACGGTCCCGGGGCGTATCCGTAGTAGGGCACTACGGGGCCGTACACCTGCGGACACGGCGGAGGTGCACTTGGGCGGTATGGAAGCTCGATTTGCCTCCAGTAGCCGCCCCCGAAGACGTTCGCCTGCCAGCAGGTCACAACAAACGCATGACCCTCTTCCGCTTCAGGGCTAGGCACGAGCTCGCAGCCCTCCATTTGCGGAGTTCGCGACTGCCCCAGAAGTCCGTGAGTCCGCCGGCACCCCTTCCAGGTAAAGCCGGTTGGCGGCGGTTTCAAGCCAAGTGCCTCCCACTGCTGCGCGGTGGCTGCAGAAGGTTGCTGCCCACCGATCTCCATGGGCGCCGGAGGCGCCCACGAATTTGCGGGCGGCTGCATTGCACAGGCCGCAAGCTGGGCTGCCGCGAAGACGACAGCCAGCATCCGAGCAACGGTTTTCAGCACACTAGCCTCCAAAATAAAGGTTCAAGGTTTCGGTTACTTTTGTATCATACTTAGTTATGTTTGTCAAGCACCCTTCGGCAACCTACTGTAGCGAGGTGCTATCATACGGGCCATGGATTTGCCTTTCGATACGACCAAAGGAGACGCGAAGCTCGCCGAAATTCGCGAGCGCGAAGAGGAAGACCTCGCTCGCATTCTCTCCGAAAAGCACGGCATGCAGTACGCAGACCTTTCTATGGTACAGATTGATACCGACGCGCTTCGAACCATTCCTGAAGATGAGGCACGTGGCGCCGAAACCGTCGCCTTCGCAAAAAACGCGCACGAACTCTCCCTTGCCCTCCACAACCCGAACAACCCCGCCTTCAACGCGCTCCAGCAAAAATTGCAGGAACGCGGGTTTACCAGCACGCTCTTTCTTGTTTCCGAAAAGAGCCTCGAGAAAGCGCTTTCCCACTACCGCGATCTTTCGTTTGCCGTCGCGACGCGGCCCGGCACCCTACCCGTCGACACCGCGCTCGTGAAAAAACTGACCAGTGCGGATTCGCCTCAGTCGGCGCTCAAAGCGGAGCTCGATGCCGCAAACGCGGACAAATCGCTCGATCGCACCTCTCGCATTCTCTCAACCGTCTTTGCCGGCGCGTTCGCGCTACGCGCCTCAGATATCCATTTCGAACCGGAAGAATCGAACGTGCGCCTGCGCCTGCGCATTGACGGGCAGCTCGCGGAAATCTACTTCTTTGATACGCACAACTACCACTTCCTTAATTCGCGTATGAAAATGCTGTCAGGAACGAAGCTCAACGTCAAAAACCGCGCACAAGATGGCCGCTTCACGGTGCTACGCGGCGAAAACGAGGTTGAGGTGCGCTCCTCTTTTATCCCCGGTGCGTACGGCGAGTCCATCGTGATGCGCCTCCTCGACCCGTCCACAACCCAGGTGTCCTACACCGAACTCGGCATCCACCCCAAGCTCCTTGCGCGCCTTGAGCAGGAAATTCGCCGTGCCAACGGCATGCTGCTGACGACCGGGCCGACCGGTTCCGGGAAAACAACGACGCTCTATGCTTTTTTGCGCGAGGTATACCAGCCTGAAGTAAAGATTATTACGATTGAGGACCCGATTGAATACCATCTCCCCGGGATCGTGCAGACGCAAATCGAGGGCGAGAAATACACATTCGCCGACGGTCTCCGTTCAATCGTGCGCCAAGACCCGGACATCATCATGGTCGGAGAAATCCGCGACGGCGATACGGCAAACATCGCGATTGAGGCAGCACTCACTGGCCACTACGTTTTCTCGACGTTGCACACGAACGACGCTGCTGGGACCTTCCCACGCCTCGTCGACCTTGGCGCCGACCCAAAATCTTTCGGCTCGGCGATAACGGTCTCAATGGCGCAGCGGCTGGTGCGCCGACTCGACCCGAATGCGCGCGTCGAACGACCGCTGACAGAAGCCGAAAAACGCATGATTGCTGCGGTCTTCGAACCGCTCACCGACAAATCGCTCCTGCCGAGCGCAATCGAAACCGTTTGGGAGCCTGCTCCAAAAAACTCAGAGGAGTCGGGGTACCGCGGGCGCGTCGGTTTGTACGAGGCAATCTTTATGGACGACGAGCTCGCAACTCTTTTGCGCGACAATCCTCCCTCGCACGAAATTGCTAAATCGGTCGCGCGGCAGGGCTACCTCACCATGACTCAGGACGGGATTCTGAAAGCGCTCGCCGGCCTTACCTCGCTGGCAGAAGTAGCCGCGACCGTCGACCTCCCGACCGCATAGAGAAGCATAAAGTAGAGAAGCATAAATCAGTACGACCCCGCGTTCGCGGGGTCGTACTACTCTTTTCCTCTCACCTTCCCGGCCATACTCCTCCAGGCGAACCCGCCGAAGCGGGGTGAGCGAGACACCTGAGGAGAACCCCAGCCTACTGCCGAAGCAGTAAACCAGAATATCCTTGGGGAAACGCCTGTAGCCGTCAAGCCTTGCCTAGAGGAGTATGCTCAGGAATAGTAAGAACAAAAGAAAACGCCTTCTCGAAGGATCGGAAGGTGCTACGCGCTCAGGACAGTTCCCTAGCTCGTGTGATAGAATGCTAGCACCGCCCGTTAGATATGTCAAGCCCTCCCCTGTCCACCGACCTCATCCAGTCGCTCGATTCGGCACTGCGCCCCGCGCGCTGGGACGAATATGTGGGCCAGCAGCAAGCAAAAGCGAGCATTCGTATCGCCATTGACGCAGCCAAAAAACGCGGCAGTATGCCGGAACACTTTTTGTTCTATGGTCCTCCGGGCGTCGGAAAAACAACGCTCGCTCATCTCATCGCCGCCTCGCTTGGTGCACCACTCAAAGTCACTTCTGGCGTCGCCATTGAGCGCGCGGCTGACCTTGCAGCAGTACTTACCAATCTAGAGCCCGGCACGGTGCTTTTTATTGACGAAATTCACCGGCTCTCGCGCAAAATCGAAGAGCTCCTCTACCCCGCGCTCGAGAGCGCCCGCCTGGATATTATTCTCGGCAAAGGACCGTCTGCGCGCACTGTAGAGCTCGCACTACCGCCTTTTACCCTCGTGGGGGCGACGACACGCGTCGCAGAACTCTCTGGCCCCCTGCGCTCTCGTTTCGGCGGTGGGACCTACCAGCTCGACTTTTATACTGACGACGACCTGCGCGCGATTGTGCGCCGCAGCGCGCGCGTACTTGAACTCACAGCACCCGAAGAGGTTGTGGAGCGCGTTGCCGCGCGCAGCCGCGCAACGCCACGCATTGCAAACGCATTACTGAAGCGCGTGCGCGACTATGCCGAGGTACACGAACGTCCGCTTTCCGCGACGGTGTGCGACGAGGCTTGCCTCCTCTTCGGAGTCGACCCGCTCGGCCTTACAAAAGACGACCGGCGATACCTGGTTACACTTTCCGAAGCGTTCCGTGGCGGACCAGCCGGCATCCGCGCCCTCGCGGCGGCTCTCCACGAAGACGCCGACACACTCGAAAGCGTCTACGAACCCTATCTTCTGCGCCTTGGGTTTGTTGAGCGCGGCCCGCGCGGCCGCGTTTTGACGGATAAAGGCCGCACCTACCTCTTAGCACCATAAAAACCTAGGCCTGCATCGTTTCGTCTCGGATCAATTTTGCTATGCTATATGTCCGTAGGAAAACTTTCACCCGTATATGAGTGGACACAACAAATGGGCGCAAATAAAGCATAAAAAGGCTGCGACTGATGCGGCAAAAAGCCGCACGTTCTCACGGTTTGCCCGCCTGATTACCGTTGAATCAAAGAAGACCGGCGGCGACGTCTCCTCTCCGACGCTCGCGACTGCAATCGCGCGCGCAAAAGCCGTGAACATGCCAAAAGACAACATTGAGCGCGCCATCGCCAAAGGCACGGCAAAAGATGCGGCAACGTTTGATTCGGTCGTCTACGAAGCATACGGGCCCGATGGCGTTGCCATCATCGCCGACGCGCTCACGGACAACAAAAACCGCACCACCCAAGAGGTTAAGCATATCTTTTCCAAAAATGGCATAGACATGGCGACCCCCGGCGCAGCAAGCTGGGCATTCACCAAACTTCCTGACAGCGGGTACCGGCCCAACGAACCGCTCGTCGAGCTTAGTGAAGCAAGTGAGGAAAAGCTTGGATTGATTCTTTCCGCACTCGACGATCACGACGACGTGCAGGCTGTATACACGAACGCGCGGGGCTACGAAAACACCAGCTCTGAAGAAGAATAGAGTGTTCCCGAAAACAAACCCCCTCGCCCCCTACTAACGCACTACTATTATCGTACGCTCTATGCGCATCCTCTCCATAGACCCAGGTTACGATCGGCTTGGCATTGCAATTCTTGAAGGCAATCCTTCGAAGCCCCTAGTGGTATGGAGCGACTGCATCCAGCCAAAAAAAGGGGTAGCGGAGCAGCGACTCGCCGAGGTTAGCCGCGCGGTCGAACGTGCGATTACTCTCCACAAGCCCGATGCACTCGCGCTAGAATCGCTTTTTTTTAGCACGAACGTAAAAACCGCTCTTAAAGTCGCAGAGGCGCGCGGTGCGGTACTCTCTCAGGCTGGCCTTTACGGACTGCCCGTTATTGAATGCTCCCCCCAGCAGGTTAAAATCGCTGTTACCGGGCACGGCGGTTCAGATAAAAAAGCGATTGGGCGTATGGTGCCAAAATTAGTTGAGCTTTCTGATCGTAAACGGCTTGATGATGAGCTTGATGCCATTGCCGTCGGCATCGCAGCGCTCGCAATCGGGCTTCCAAAAGGGATGTAATCCCCACCGTTTCTGTAAACCGCTTGCATTCGGCGTAGATTTTGTTCAAATAGACCAGCCCGAAAGGGTTAACTCACCTTTTTTGTATATGACCGATGACGAACTTCGAGAAGACGAATTCCCCGAGAACCCTGGGAGCGGGGGGGTCCTCGAGGCAGACGACCTTGCTGACCTCGAAGAGGATGACGATGATGGTTTTTCTGGCGACGATGAGGACCCAGAGGAACTTGATGGCTTCCGGGTTGAAGGCGGCCCAGAAGAAGAGGAACGCGACTTCTAGTTTTTAGACGCACAAAAACAGCCGTGCTAAGCACGGCTGTTTTTGTGCTAGCATTACCGCAATAATCTAAGAACGAATGTTACTCATTATCGCCCTACCATGAAGACCATACTGTTTCGCGGCTCGCAAGGCAAAAACGCTGATGCAGCGCGGCGGCAGGTCGGGAACCCTGTAACTGTACGCGACCGGCGCGCCGAGCTGCTCGTTTCGGCAATTTCCTCGCTAGCACCTTTACAATGACCACTTCCGCGCGTCGTGTGTGGTGGCGACACACTATCATTGCAGCATTTTTGGGGTTCATGGGTATTGGTTTTCTTGCTGCAGGCGGTCTACTGCTCGCCGTTATACTCACGCCCGCGCCCGATATCGCCTCGTTTGCGAACCGCCAAGTCGACCAATCGACTAAAATTTACGACCGCACGGGCCAGGTTTTACTTTACGACTATAACCGCGATGTTCGCCGCAATATCGTACCCCTCTCGGACGTTTCCCCGAATGCGATAAACGCGACGGTGGCGATTGAGGATTCTACCTTTTATGAGCACGGTGGTGTGCGGTTCACTTCGATTTTGCGAGCTATGCTTACCGATGCCCTTAGCGGCTCACTCTCCCAAGGGGGTTCTACAATCACTCAGCAGGTAGTAAAAAACACCCTCCTTACGCGCCAAAAGAGTGTGATCCGAAAAATCCACGAATGGATTCTCTCCATAAAAATGGAGCAGGTGTACTCGAAAAACGAAATTCTTCAAACCTATCTCAACAATATTCCCTTCGGTGGCACGCTGTATGGAATTGAGTCAGCAAGCCAAGCGTATTTTGGCGTTTCCTCGCGGGATCTTTCCCTCCCGCAAGCGGCATACCTTGCCGCAATGATTCAGGCCCCGTCGTACTACTCCCCGTACGGACCGAACCGCGCGGCGCTTGATGCTCGGAAAAACCTAGTGCTTTCCCGCATGCATACGCTCGGATTTATTACGGATGCCCAGTATGCTTCCGCAAAAGCGGCAACGGTTACCTTTTCGCCGACTGCCGCGTCGAGCTCTATCATCGCGCCGCACTTCGTCTTTTATATTCTTAACCAACTTGAACAGCAGTACGGTCCGAACGCTCTCATTTCTGGCCTTAAAGTAACCACCACACTCGATGCCCAGCTCCAGATTGAAGAAGAAGCTGTAGTAAAAAAATACGCGCTTAAAAATGCGGCGAACGGCGGTGCCACAAACGCAGCGCTCGTGGCTATCGACCCGCAAACAGGGGAAATCCTTTCTATGGTCGGTTCGCGCGACTATTTCGATTCGCAGATTGATGGACAATTTAACGCGGCGCTTGCGCTACGTCAGCCCGGTTCCACCATGAAGCCCTTCATCTACTCGCTTGCTCTTGAGCGCGGCTATACGCGCGATACCGTGGTGTTTGATGTGCCAACCCAGTTCTCAACCGCATGTTCACCTACGGCTGTTTGGAACAACAAAGCTCCCTGCTACGCGCCCGTGGACTACGACAACACCTACCGCGGACCCATGACCTTTGAAACTGCTCTTGCGCAGTCGATCAATATTCCTGCTATTAAAGTGCTGTACCTCGTGGGTATTCAAAATGCTATTAACCTCGCAAAGTCTATGGGCCTAACCACACTCGGTGATGCAAGCCAGTGTGGCCTTACTGTGGTAATCGGGGGCTGCGAGGTGCGACTACTTGATTTGGTAGGCGCCTACGCTGCCTTCGCTAATGGCGGCGTTAAGAACCCCCCAACGGGTATCCTTGAAGTCGATGACTCGCAGGGGAATGTGCTCCAAAAATATACCCCAGACCCAACGCGCGTACTTCCGCAGAACATTGCGAACGATATAAATGCCATGCTTTCAGATAAATATGCCCGCGTCCCTGAGTACAACATCAATGGCGTCCTGACGATTCCTGGGTACGATGTTGCGGTGAAAACTGGTACGACCGACGACTTCCGCGACGCGTGGACAGTTGGCTACTCTCCGTCTGTGGCTGTTGGCGTCTGGGCTGGGAACAATAACGACACCCCCGCTGGTTCGCTCGCTGGTCTTATGGCGGCGCCTATGTGGCATGAAGCGATCGTTGACGCCCTTGTACGCTACCCTAAACAGTACTTCGGCGAGCCGGATCCTATCCCGACAACGGTCCCTCCTATGTTCCGGGGAGAATACTGTATTCCTGATGCAAACGGTCTTCCTGTGCCACACAGCCTTCTTTACTGGAGTAATAAGGATAATCCGCTTGGTCCTCCGCCCGAAGATAAATCAACTGACCCGCAATTCCCTGCGTGGGAGTACGCCATATCGAGCTACGCGGCATCACACCCAAATCTTTTCAATTGCGCACCTCAAATCCCTGTACCACTGACTGTTATCTCGAGCTCAACTCCCGCGAGTTCAGCAACATCAACTGCAACATCAACGCTGTAGCTTGAGCACTGTTCAGCACGTACCGCTAATAATTACTAGTGGTGCGCGTAACTACTGATTCATTGGGGAGACAAGATACAGAAGCGATGCGTCTCCAGCACCACGAATAACAAGTGGCCTTCCGATTCCTGCTGCTGAAAGAACGAGGTTTTCTGCGGTCGTAAGCGGCAGCGCTGCTGAAAGATACCGGTGATTAAACGAGATTTCAAGATCTCCCCCATCAATACGCGCAGTAATCGTCTCAAGCGACTCGCCTATATCCGCGTTATACGCATAAAAAGCGAGTTGCTTCTTTTCGGATGAAAAACTAAGACGCACTTTCTGAAATGAATCAGAGAATACTGTCGTGCGCTTGAGCGCAGTTTCAAAATCCTTCCGTAGCACGGTCGCCTCCGCCACTGATTCGCTAGGGATTATTTGGCGGTAATCCGGGTATGAGGCGTTTGTGAGACGAGTTACAAGGACTGCGGAAGCGCTTTCAAAGGCGCACTGATGTTCGTCAAAACGCACAATAATCTCTTCGTCAGGAAGCGCTTGAGCAATCTCGGCGGCGTTTTTTGCAGGCACCAATATTGCTCCCTGAGCGCCCTTGTTTGAGAGGGGTACTTTTTTTTCAGCAAGCCGAAAAGAGTCGGTCGCCACTGCAGTAAGGACGCCGCCCTCAAGGGAGAGGAAAATGCTTGCAAGTTCTGGGCGCACTGTTGAAATGGACGCACAGCTTGCGAGCTGTGAAAAAAGCGTCCGCAGTACGGCACCAGAAACGACGAATGTTTTATTTTGGTGGTCTGGGAGCGGAATGGTAGGAAAGTCCTCGTAGGGAACAGTTTTAAGCGTACTGCGCGCACTTCCACTCACTAAAAGTGCCGTATCGCCAACATGCTCAATACTCACCTTCCCTTCTCCGGTAAACGAGCTTGCGAGCTGTTGAAGCGTCGCTGCAGGAAGCGCTACAACACCTTCAGAAACGCACTGACCAGGTAACTTAAAATCAATTCCTGTTTCAAGGTTTGTTGCGCGCATTTTTATTCCATCATCACCAGCAACAATCAACACTGCTGAGAGCGCTGGAAGGGTTGCACTCTTCCTTTCTGCGAATCGAGCGACGATATGCACAGCCTCTGAGAATATTTTTTTTTCTATAGAGATATTCATACAGAAGCTATTAGGACTGTTGATATCGGGATAAACAGTAAATCCTTTCTATTTGCAGCGCATTTTTTAGTGCCACTTCCAAGACTTCCTGTTGATATCGATGGGAAAATGTTCATATCTTTTTCACGCTAGGAGTGCACGGATATTTCGTATCTCTTTTGCTAACTCGGTATCCACATCTATTTCACGCTTTATTTTCTCGCATGAGTGGATAACCGTCGTATGATCACGGTCACCGAGTTTAGACCCGATGGTTGGATAGGAAACGCGAAAGTCTTCCCGCAAGATATACATAATTACCTGGCGCGGGCGCACCACCTCCCTACGGCGCGTCTTTTCATAAATACTACTCTCGTTTATTCCGTAGTACTCAGCGACCTTATCCACGACGTTTTTAACTGATATCGTCTTTTGAGGGCGCGTGAAGGAGCGGAGAAGCTGGCGCACCTCGGCGATGTCCGGAGCACTTCCTTTCACTTGGGCGCTGCAGACGATGCTATTCACAAGACCCTCAAGCTCGCGGATAGAGGAAGAGATGGTTGTTGCAACGTACTCGATCACCTCTTGAGAAAGTATAACTCCATTAAGAGAAGCCTTTTTTTGGATAATAGCCATGCGGGATTCGGTATCTGGTTCGCCGATATCAACAGTCATACCGCTCGCAAGGCGTCCTTTTAAACGCTCGGCGATATCTGCGATCGCCACCGGCGGGCGGTCTGAAGAGAAAATAATCTGCTTATTTGTGTCATAGAGAGCATTGAAGAGATGAAAAAGCTCTTCCTGTGTCCTTTCCTTTTTTGAAAGAAACTGCACATCGTCCATGATAAGCAGGTCATACTGGCGGTACTTGTCTTTGAAACGGTTTCCGGTTCCTGCTTGCATCGCGTCTGTGTAGTCAACAGCGAACTTCTCAGATGTTAGATAGAACGCTTTCCTGCCTGGATACTGTTTTTTAAACTGGTTTCCAATTGCTTGAATCAGGTGAGTCTTGCCGCGTCCGGTATCTCCATAGACGAATAACGGGTTATAGGTGATACCAGGGCGCGTGATGGTCGCTTGAGAAGCCGCGTAGGCGAGACTATTGAAAGAGCCGATTACGAATGTGTCGAAGGTATACCGCGGGTTAAGGTTATCGCCCTTGTTGATATAAAACTCATTAAGCGGAAGTTCGAGAGCGCCCCGTGACGGCTTTTGTTCACGCGCGAGTTTGCGGCGCTCATCTTTCACTACTAGGTATTCAATATTACGAATTTCGTACGATATTTCCCGAGCGATTTTCAAAAGAAGCGGATGGAATTTTTTTAGAAACCAATCTTTAAAAAACTGACTCGGTACCCCGATAAAAATAACGCCATCTTCAATTTTTACGATAAAACTATCGCGGAACCAGGTGTTAAAGTTTGCGGGGGAAATTGAGAGCTCGACTTGGGTGAGCATGTGCTCCCAAAGCTCACGAGAATTCGAGGTGTCCATATGAACGATTATACGTTGGTGTTCAAGATAGGAGTACCCTAGCGTTTCGTGGAAAACCTGTTAATATGCTGTGCATAACGGCGTATACGGTATATAGGTACATACCGCTACGCGGGTGTAGTTGCGAAAAAGCACTTATGTGCGCATGATACGGGATATAACTCAAAATACTTATGGCGAAACGAACCTACCAACCCAAGAAGCGTAAACGCGCCCGCACGCATGGTTTTCGCGCGCGCGCTAAGACCAGCGCTGGCCGCAAGATCGTCCTGCGCCGCCGTCGTGCAGGCCGCGCACAGCTTACTGCGTAGGAAGTGTTTGCTACGCGCGACCGGCTTTCTCGAAACAACTTCCCCGACGCGCTCAAAAATGCGCGTCGGCGCTCTACAGCGAATTTTTCCGCGGTTTTTCCAAGAGTTGGGCATGGGTATGCGGTTGTCATTCCGAAGAAAACAGTACGACTCTCAGTCGGGAGACATCGGTTAAAACGAAGAGTTTACGCCATTTTATCTTCTCTACCACTACCAACGTCGGTTGTTGTTTTTCCAAAAGCCACGGCAGTTGAGCTCTCTGCGCTAGCCATGCAAAAAGAACTAGAACAACTCATTGCATCGGGCGCACTCTAACGTACAATCAAAACGTGATTTCGAATTTTTTCCACACCGTTTTTTACAACCCGATTTACAACGCGCTCGTCGCCATTGTGGCGCTCACGCCGGGCGCGAATGTGGGTGTTGCGGTCATTCTTGTAACCATACTTATCCGCATTCTCCTCCTCCCTTTCTCACTTTCCGCTTCTCGCACCCAGCGGACGATGAAAGTGCTAGAGCCGAAGATAAAGGCGCTTAAAGAGAAACATAAGGGCAATAAAGAGCAGGAAGCGCTCGAAACTCTAGCGCTCTACCGCGAGGCGCGCGTAAACCCTTTTGCGAGCGTTTTGACGATGTTTATCCAGATTCCCGTCCTGCTCGCGCTCTACTGGGTGTTTCGTTCGAATCCATTCACCGCGCTTGAAACGTCTCGACTCTACGTTTTTACCCCCATCCCCGCTCACGCGTCGCTTTATTTTCTGGGTATTTCGCTAGCCGGGAAAAGCGCTATTTTTGCGGTTATTGCGGGTATGACCCAGTACGCACAAGCGCACTTTGCTCTTTCCGGAGTCCCCCAGTCGTCCTCGAGCGGCTCCGGAAGCATGCAAGGAGACTTTCAGAAGGTAATGAGTATGCAGCTTAAGTACGTTTTTCCGTTTCTTATTGCGGTTATCTGCTATACCACATCGGCAGCGGTCGCGCTCTATTTCGTTACCAGCAATATTTTCGGGTCGCTGCAAGAGTGGCACATTCGCCGAACGCATGGCAATAACCGCACTCCTGAGGGCGCTATCGAACCAGTTTCGGCTCCGTAACCTACCCGCTCGGCCGTCCCCGAGAGAAAAACCTGCCGCCTTTCTAAGGCGGCAGGTTTCGCACTTTCCTCAGCGTTATTGCAGTTTATAGAGCCACAGAGAACCGTTGTTTTTATTAGTGAACACGATTGCCTGGGAAGCGGGGTCGAGCGCGGGGCGTTCTATGTCGAGCGCTACGCCCGCTTCCTGAGAAATACGATCCACGAGCTGTGCATAGCGGCCAGATACGTCGATTTTCCAGAGCGAATCAGAGAAATGGGTTACTCCCTGGTACCAGTCGTCGGGGTACGCTCCTTGGGGCGGATTGTCGGGTATACCGCAAAACACCTGCGTACTGTCAGCCGACCAGGTGCACTTGTCTGCAATAGTTGCGACAGGGAGAGGTAGTGCGCTACCGTCGGTAAGGTTTACCAGCTCCATGCGCATTTGGCCGCTTGCAGTGTAGCTTACAATCGCCCAAGCACCCGATGGGCTCACGAGCGCAACGAGGCCGTTCAACGGACCAGCAGCGCTAGAAAACTGCCCGTTTTTCACGAGGTACAGATATCCCGAAAGCGATGCTGTTGGTTTAGTGAAAACGGCGTACTGATTTTTCCCCGCAAAAGAGATCCGAATATCGGTAAGTGGCGTTGAGAACGCCTGGACCGAACCGGTGCCGTCGGTGTTTTCAAGGTTTGCGACTGAGCCGTTTACGCCCGTAGCGAGCGCAAGAAGGTGTGTTTGTGAGACAGCGAGGTCGGCGAGGTCTTGAGACAAAAAGAAGCCACCGTTTCCGTTTGCGGGGAGTGCGTATGTGTTAACGGTGCTCATTGTCGCTCCCGAGAGATACTGCACGTATGCGGTACTACCGTCCGGAATCCAGTAGGCCTGTTCAATCCCGGGGATGGTTTTGTTAGAGGTTCGGGTGATTTGCCCGGACTGCTCGCTATAGTTGTATACGTTCCCGCTTTGGCGATCGATATACGAGGCGACCGCATACGTTGTGGTTGCCCCTGAGCTACTCGCGACCGTATCAGTTACAGCAACTCCAGGAACTACCGGCCCAGAAGCAATCTCAATGAGCTTTTGCGTTACCACGGTCGGACCCGCAACGGCAGAAGAGGGGTTCGAGGCAGAATTTGTCGAAGTCACTGAGCCTTGCCCGGCCACCGGCAATCCTGCTTGGTCAGCGGGAGTAACCACAAGCCCGGACGGATGGTAGAAATAGCGGAAGTAGACAAAAGAGCCGATTCCGGCGATGACAACCACGATAGCAAAGATGAGTAGTGCGCGTCGCATAATCTAGGGTTACGTATGAAGACAGACACCTCCGCCGCTCAAAGGAGAGCACACGAATCCTCCGGATTTCATGACCGTAATCACACCAGAGGTGCTGCACGTCAGCGATGGTCCTTGTAGCATATTACCTTGTTTATATCCTGGTTCGGATTGGCATTGTGCAGTTGTAACCGTAAAACCAGCAGGAAGGGGTTTTGGCACGCAGGTTACTCCTCCTGGCCCTAGAGGCCCCTGCACTATTTTGTAATCAAGGTTCTGATTTTTGCATCCCTGTTCTGCTTGGGTAATCTGCGCACCGATGCTCGTGGTGCTGTTTAGTTGGAGAGGAGTTGTCGTCATTTGCGCAGGCGGCGACCACGTCGACCACGGAGTCTTAAGTATCGGAATGTTCACAGTAAGGTTTAAAATGGAGGGATTAATGATAGAAAAAACCAGCGCTGGCGAGAGTACCAGCACGAGGCCGAGAAGCGACT
>JAJZPB010000007.1:0-15024 GCA_021811365.1 bacterium | reverse complement strand
GGCGGCGACCACGTCGACCACGGAGTCTTAAGTATCGGAATGTTCACAGTAAGGTTTAAAATGGAGGGATTAATGATAGAAAAAACCAGCGCTGGCGAGAGTACCAGCACGAGGCCGAGAAGCGACTGGGTGATATACCCTTTCCCGGAGAGCTGCTTCGAAATCGAATCACGGCCCATTGAAATCATGATTCCCCCTCGGACGATTTGGAAAACGGCAATGATTGACGCAATGCCGATGCAGTAGATGTAGAGATTCTGGAGGAAGTTCTGTAGCCCCGCTTGGCTCGCTGTCTGCCCTTCCGTAAGGTTTGGAATCGGCGCGAGCGCAGTGAAGCCGGTGTCGGAGCTGCCACCCCCAGAACCGGGAGTAGCGGTTTGTGCGGGAGCCTGCGGAGTAGCCGTGCACGTTCCCGAATTGCATGTTTGCCCGTTCGGGCAGGCAAAGTTGTTAGAGAAACTGCATGCAGACTGCGCGCGAGCTAGGGGCGAGAAACTAAACATACCCATTGAAAGGAGGGCGGTCGCGAACAGCAAAGGAATCTTTTTCATAGGCCAAGGAAGGATGAGGTGGTGGTGCCAAAGAGTACCGAAAGGTTTGAGACTGCGGTAGTGTACGAACCAACCGAACCGGTCACTGAAATATTTGCTGAACCCGCGCCCTGCCCTGCCGGCCGCACGGTGAGCAGTGGACCGGTCTGTGCTGGCGTGTTGTTTACATACCACTCGAGTGAGGGTGTGCCGGCATTGGTAGCGAGCGAGTACGCGCCAGCGTATAGCGTCGACTCAGCTCCAGGAAGGGTGTACGAGCCCGTAAGCGCATGGTCGAACCGAATTCCAAGGAGCGGATCGTCTGCGTAGAGCAGAATGGTCGGTTGCTCTGACTGGAGCGTAAGAGAACCCCCGCCCGTGAGCGAACCGTCCTGGGTCTGAATCGTTACCGATACGCTTCGAGAACGGTACTCGAGCGGGGCCGCGGCCATGAGCACGTCCTTACCGATACCGGAGAAGTTCGCGAGCTGAACGCCGTCCATGGTCCAGCTATAAGAGAGCTGCGACGGGTCGATTGCGGCACCATGACCAGTACGGAAGTTCGCGACCGCCACAATACGCACATTTCCTCCAACGGGCACGAGCGGCCGGCCCGGATACAGGGGCGGCGCGCTCGAAACAGGTTCCACAACGAGCGCTACGTCTTCTGGCCTCACCGTGAGCGATTGTGTGTAGCTTGATCCGTTCGATTTTATGGTGGCGGTAATCGTCATAAGCACACCCGGCGCGCCTATGGCGATAGGAATCGTCTGGACCGACCCTTGGTATACGGACACGCCGTTCACGGTTACGGAAAGGGTTGCGTTACTCAGGTCAAGACCACTCGCGGAAACAAAAGAGAGCGTCGCGGAGCTGTTGGGAGTGGGATAGTCCGGCGAAAGCGCCAAGCTAAAAGGAGAGCCATTCGTACCGAGGCCAAGGTTAAATTGAGCTACGGCAACTGCGGGCGCTGCTGCAAGCAGGACCGCCAAAACGAAGCTGGAGACTTTGCGCGCGGTCATTGTGCTTAGTATATAACCGCAGAGGGCCAATTACGCAGCGCTGGATTGTGCAACGGGGATTTCGTTGTCATTAGTTGCAGGATTATTCGCAGCAAAATCGTATGAAAACTCTCCGGGGACTTTTATGTTCGCGCCCTTTTCTGGCGGCTCGTTTTCTGCGGCTTCGGGGGATTCCTCTGGTTCATCATCCGTGCCCGAACGCGCGCCGGCAAGTTGTTCCGCTTGGGCGCGCTGCTCACTGCGCAGTTGTTCCTGATATGCTTTGCGCGCAGCCTCCCACGCATGCAGCCTTTGTTTATCGCGTTTTATCTGCTGTCGATAGAGTCCAAAGATTGTCCCAAGCAGTGAAGGAACGGTGCCGATGATTGGTAGCTCACTAACTATAAATGCGCCCACCATAAACATAAAACGTTTTGTGTTTTCTTTGTAAAAACGGGGATTCGTGAACAGGATGGTAAGGGCTACCGTACCCCAGCCTAAAAAGGCAACCATCATTGCCATAAAGGCGCCGAACATTTCAACAGTCGGGCCGGTAAAAAACTCAACGACTCCGGCCGCTCCGGCGGCAACCGTGCCACCCGCATGACCTACTGCGCCACCACCCAACCCCCAATCTGCGATAAGCCCGACCAGCATCGGTCCGAAAAGCCAAAACTGTTCGAATATGAAGCGCAGGACGTAAAAAACGAGCGCAATCGAAAGTACCGGGCTCGCTTTGCCCCAGGTCATTACCGGTGGCCGCGGCCCCGGGTCACTGGGTACCTGCGCTGGCATGGCGGTCCTTCTCTTGTTTTATGGCGAGCAGCTGCGAGGGGTCGCTAGTAATGATTTGGTCTTCGGTATAGCTTGCCACTACTTTAATAGCGACGTGCTTCATGCCTGCGAAGAAAAGCCCCTCCCCCACTCCCGCCTCAAGAAGTAGGTACTTTTCTTCGTCCGTAAGGCTAAACGTTTGTTGGAGCAGGTCGATAGTAGTGGGCGACTGCTTCATAAGGAGCTGTAGCGAAGAGTTGTTTAGAATGGGCCGACCGTAGGGGCTTTTTAAGAAGTCTTCCACGTCTTGGGTAATTGTGGCGACGCCAAGATAGTACTTACGGCCGCGCTTCGCGAGCGAGTATAGGAAGCTTGCGGTGTCGTCGCTTTTCATCATCCACCACGCTTCGTCAATAACGAGCAGGCGTTTTTTGAGGTTGTGCCGCACCGCATTCCAGATGTAGTGCGTGACGATATACATGGCGATTTGCTTGAGCTCGTCCTCCATGTCGCGAACAGAAAAAACTATAAACTGCTGATTAATGTCGATGTTCGTTGCCTGGTTGAGAAAACCCGCCCACGTTCCCTGGGTATACTTAGAGAGGCGCTGTACGAGCGACTGTGTGCCTTCCATGCCGGAGAGCACCTGCTCAAAGTCAGAGAGGAGCGGTGGTTCGGCGCTCGTAAAGTCGGCATCGCCCGTAATGTCTTTAAGCGCGTACGTTTCGGAAATGGCCCGGTCGACAATCGCGTCCTCCTCTGGCGAGAGTCCGCCGAGCATGATGCGAAAAAGGCCGACCAGGTTGATGATATTGCTGCGCAAAATGTCTTTTGGGTCCTCGTCGTCCTGTACTGGCGGCAAATCGAACGGGTTGATGTGGTGCTCACTCGAGAGAGAGATGTGAAATGAACGACCGCCGGTCGCCTCGGCAAGCTGCTCGTATTCGCGCTCGGGGTCAATCACGATGACATCCGTACCGAACATAAGCGATCGCAAAATCTCAAGCTTAGTCGCATAGCTTTTGCCCGAACCGGACTTCGCGAATACAACGGAGTTGTAGTTTTCTAGCGAGAAGCGGTCGAAAAGAATCAGGGAGGAATTGTGGCGGTTTATGCCGTAGAGGATGCCCCGGTCGCTCGTGAGGTCAAAAGAAATAAAGGGGAAAATAGACGAGAGCGGCGAGGAGTTGAGTTTGCTTGTGACGACAAGCTCATCGGTACCGAGCGGCAAACACGAACGAAAGCCCTGTTCCTGCTGGAAGAGTGCCGGCTTTGTGTAGACCAGTTTAGCGTCAAGGATGCCTCGAATATCACCCTCGAGCTTATCTATCTCCTCCTTCGAGTCGCCATAGAGAGCGAGGTACAGGCCAACGTCGAAAAGTTTTTCTTGCGCCTGCTGCAGGTCGTCGCGGAGCTTCTCGAGGTCTTGGTACGCGGTGTCGAGGAGCGGGTCGCGCACGAGCCCTTTCGACTCGCGCTCCGCAATCTGGCTTTGGACCTCCGCGACCTTTTTCTGAAATGCGCGTAGAGCCTGCTCGGTTTCGACTGGGTGGATGAAAATCGACGCGTCAAGTACCTCGTCAAGATTAATAACGGGCGCGAACCAGCCATCCGTAAGGTAGCGCGGGTACGAGATGGTGTAGAACGTGCGGACGAACTTCTCTCCGAGTTCGATCTCGCGCGGACCGATCTTAAGCGCGGTGGGCGCGATAGTGTCAACGAGATCAAGCGACCCGCGCTGGTAAATATCTTTCGGCAGCACGGGCGCAAACGCGGGTGCTTCCTCGTTCTTGTTGCGTGAAAGAAAATCAAGTAAAGCCATAGGTTATGCGTCGAGGCGAATAGGATTCTCAAGCTCGCCCGGATTGAATGCGCGATAAAAAAGCTCAATAGCTTCTTCGGTGCCGAGCGGTACGGCGCGCACGCCAGTGCCCGCCAAGCCGCCCGCTACGAGAGCTAGGCGCTGTTCTAGTTGTACGCGATGCTCCTCGAAGGAGGCGGTGTCCCCGGCCTGGGGGGTGGCGGGCTTTCCGCGATGAAGGAACCCGCGTGCAGTTTGTGCAATCTCGAGATGCGGTGAGTACGGTACAACAATATAAAACGATTTTGTCATAATGTTTGACTGTTCGGCGAAGGCGCGCACAAACTCTATGTATTCGCGCAATTGAATCCGCAAAAGCTCGGTTTTTTGGCTCGCGTCCTTCTTTCCTAGGAGTGCGAGATACGGGCGGAGGTCCATTCTGCGGGAATTCACCACGATTTGGATTGAGAAGTCGAGCGTGTTGAGAAAATTTTGAAACCCTTCGGTAATAGCGCGCTGCTCGTCTGCGGACTTAAGCGCGAAATTTACCGAGGAGCAGATGAGAATACCGCGGTAGGTGTCGTCTTTCAGCACCACAATGCCGTTGCGGACCTCTTTTATGGGGACAAATTGCTGGGTCGCGCCGATTTTAGTTGTAGTAGCCATGGGGTGAACGAAAATAAGCGCTAGGATTCGAGGTCCTGGCCATTGCCGGTGTTGATGTCGAGCGACCACGCGAGCTCAGAAAGCTTCCCCCGCGTGAGGCGCTGCCCGCGCGCGCGCGCTGCATCGACCTGTGCAGCAGCGCTCACCGCTGCCGCTGAGGGAGCCTCTGGCCGTGCCGGCGCTTCCTCGCGCTTCCAAAGAAACATTTTTGCACCGAGGTAGTAATTGAATCCCGCTTCAACCATGTCAACGAAGGGTTTGCCATTCATCTTGTAAAAGGCAAGTGCCAGCGCAAAGCCGCCGAATACCGCGGTGACCGGCAGCGAGAAGTAGATCGGCAGATAGACGAAGCTCGCGACGCTGATTCCTGCGCCGCCCGCGAGATAGATGAATTGTTTTAAGGTGAGCGGACCAACCACCTTGTTCTCGACATCAATGAACTGCGGCACCTGGTACTCCATGCCGTGTAGTATACCGTGCCGTATGCGCTATGTAAGCGAACTATGCAGGATGCCCAAAAAGATGCGCGCCGCTCTCGTGGCGCGCATCTGGTCTCCTATAATTTTTCTGGCGGAGACAGGTCGTCCTCTCCCCGTTTGATGTCCTTCGTCTGAAACGGACTCTCAATACCGGGCGTCCACTTGGCATCGACGGTTCCGAATTGCTGCTCGTATTCAGAAAGCTGATGCGAAAGGCTCTGCACCACGCGTTTCATATGCTGCGGGGTGAGCGCATAAGCGGCGGCGTTAGTGCCAGCGCTCATGATGAGCACGAAATGCTCGCGGGTATGTCCAGCGACCACATTTTCGCAGAATTGTTTCGGAATGCTGTCGAAGTCCATAGGCGGTTGCGGTTAGTTTCTCGTACTAGAGTGTACCACCCCCGGCGATAAGCCCGAAGAGCCAAACAACGAGCTTGAAGAATGGGGTTGCGAGCACGTAGGAAAAGATTAGCAAGAAAAAAATAAGCGTGAACGCTCCTGCCCCTCGCATGTTTGCTTCAAAAGAACGGAACCAACTGGAAAACCGCCACGGTAGAGCGGCACGCACTGCAGTGAATCCATCGAGCGGCGGAAACGGGATAAGGTTGAATAGGGCTAGGAAAAGGTTGATGAAAGCGATGGTCGCTGCAATGGAAAGCGCCCCCGGTGGCAAAGAAAGCGCGCCGCCAAAACGCACCAGGAGCCCGAATACAACGGCGAGTAAAAGGTTGGTGGCAATGCCCGCAAGCGCCACGAATACCTCTCCCCAGCGCTGATTGCGCAGATTGTAGGGGTTGTATGGAACCGGCCGCGCCCAGCCAAACAGTATCGGCGAGCCGGAAATGACAAGAAGCGCTGGGATGATGACCGAGCCTAACGGATCAATGTGCGGGAGCGGGTTGAGTGTGAGACGCCCCGCTAACCGCGCAGTCGGATCGCCTTGCCAGTTTGCCGCATACCCATGAGCTACCTCGTGAGCAATAACAGAAAGAATTAGGATGATGAGGGAAATAGCGATAGTCATAGATGCTTGCTCGGCTGAGGAAACATGGTAGCATAGCTTTACTTATGGCACGCGTTTGCGAAATCACAGGGAAAAGCACGCAGGTGGGCGGGCGGTACTCAAACCGCGTGCGCGCGACCCAGTTCAACCCGACGGGAAAGGTGCGCCGCAAGGCGAACCTTCAAAAACGCCGTATTTACGTACCAGAACTCGGCAAAAGCGTCATACTCGACGTTTCGACAAAGGGACTCAAGACGGTGAAGAAGGTCGGTGCCTATGCCGCCCTCAAGAAAGCGGGCATTATTTAAGGAACCGCACCGTTGTCCCGTCAGAAACGAGCGACGGCGTAGAAGAAGAGAGAGCCAGGGCGCCCACTAGGGCGCCCTGCTCTATATGGGAGAGCCAGTTGGAGGTCCGGCTCGGCAGGTTATCTGCGATGACGAAAGCAGTGGATTTATACGAAATGCGCAGCGCTACCGAGCTGTTTTGCCCGCTTCCACGGCCCGCCGCAGCGCTCGGCCAGAGAATGTCAGCAAAAGAGCCGCTGTCCAGGATGATGCGCAAGCCGCGCACGGCCGTGGCGGGGCGGAGCTGCTTTTGGTGCGCGATGGCTGTGGATATCGCTTGCTCTCGGCTCGCGGTTCCGCGCACGCCCGTCCGAACGAGCAGTGCTACCTGGTAGCGAGAGAGCACGCTCGCGAGGCCGCCCGCAGCATCTGCGCTCGCGTCGGTAAGAACGACTGCTGCAATCGAGCGCTGCCACGGTGGCAGTCGAGAACCGAGTGCGCGCAGAATGGCCGCGTCGCTTCCGGTATTAATGAGGAGCAGTGCGCCGCCCGGGCCGCGGACGAGGTACGCAGTGCCCTTTCCAACCGGGAGCGACTCAATGCGTAGCACAGGAGCCGCAAGAAGAGGCGCGTAAATCCAAGCACAGACGAGTAGCAGAATACCAGCGGCTAACCAGAGCGTGCGGGGGCGAGCGAGCGCCAGCATGCCTCTCACTATACGGCAGTAGAGCGGCCGTTCACCGACGGCTCAGTGCGCTGCGTGCTAGAGTGTTCCCATATGACGTACGAAGCAAAAACTTTTTCAATTTCTAAACTGGAAGGCATCTCGAAAGAGTCGGTCGACCAGCATATCGTTCTGTACCAGGGCTATGTGAAAAACTTTAACAGCATGACTGAACTCGCCGACCAGCTTCGGCAAGCCGATGCGCAAAAAAATGCGCTTGCGGTTGGCGAGCTCATGCGAAGGCGGTCGTTCGAGTTTGGTGGTATGCGTCTTCACGAGTACTACTTTCCTCAGCTTGAGGGCGGCGCGGTGGCGCTCGACGCGGGAAGTGCGCTCGGCACTGCGCTCAGTGCGCAGTATGGCGAGACCACCGGCGCAGAAAAGGAAATGCGCACGCTCGCTGGTTTGCGCGGTCCTGGTTGGAGCATACTCTACTGGGACCCAGTAGCACGCCAATTTCTAGTGGGTTTCTCTGAAGAGCAGCACCAGGGGCACTTCGCTACCCTGCCGATTATCATTGCGCTTGACGTATGGGAGCATGCGTACGTACTTGACTACGGTGCGTCCGGTAAAGGTTCGTATGTGGACGCATTTTTCGCTAACCTCAACTGGGGTGTTGCCGAGAAGCGGTTTGCCGCGCTCGCGTAGAGCGCAAGCAGTCCGTAGGCGATAAGGACGAGCCAAAACGGAAAGGTCGGCAGTGAAACCGCCGCGAGCCGCAAGCTCGCGGCGGTTTGCGCTATCCAGATAAGTCCGCTCGTCAAAAAGTACGCAGGGAGCCCAACGAGGCTTGCCGCAAGCGTTGAAACGGACCCAAGCAGTATGCCAGCGAATCCCGCAAGCGCAGAAAAGGCCATGGTTACCGGAACGAGTGGCATGACGAGCAGATTCACCGGAACTGCGATAAGCGAGAGGTTGCCGGTGTCATACAGCAGCAGGGGCAGTACCGCAATTTGCGCTGCGAGCGTGGTGGCTATGACGTTGCTCCAGAATGAGTCCGTGAAGAAGATTTCTTTTTTTGAGAACGTTTCGCTCGAACCCCCTGCTCCTAAAGGAGTGGAGAGACGTCGCTGGACTTCGCTTACTCTCGAAAAAATACGTCCGCTTCGTTTGCTAAAAATGGTCTCGATGCGCGGCGCAAGCCAAATGAGTCCCGCCGTGGCGGCGACAGATAGCCCGAAGCCCGGATCAAAGGTCGCAAGGAGCGGGTGCCATAAAAGCATCAGTATAATCGCAAACAAAAGCGCTCGGCTTGCTGCGTAACTCTTTCCCGTTGCCCGCGCATACAACGCAATGCACGCCATGATGCCTGCGCGCACGGCGGTTGCGCTTGTGCCGGCAACGCCGATAAAAATGATAAGCGCAATGGCACCGAATGCCGCACGAAAGCGTAACGGCATTTTTATATATGCGAAGGCAACCATAACCCACTCGGCGACGACCATGACGTTGTAGCCGGAGAGTACGATAATTTGCACGAGGCCGGTGCGCACGAATGCGTTTTGCAGCGAGCTTCCAAGTCCGGACTTGCCGCCGATGACGATTCCGCCCGCAAGCGAGGCATACGGTTCTGGAAGCGCTTTGTTGAGACCGGAAAGAAAAGTGTGCTTGATGCGTGCGAAAAATGCCGGGACCGAATACCACGGAGCGTGTGCGAGTACGCGCACGCTTGCGTAGTCAAGTAGGAAACGGATGTCCACGCGCTCTAGGTACTTGTCATAGCGGAAGATACGACCGCCGTCGCTCGCAAACGGCTGTGGCAAAAGCATCGTGCCGCGCACATCGACGTGGTCTCCCACGGAAAGTTCTGGGGAACGTGGCGCGACCACGAGCACGGTCGTAGACGAGCCCGCATACGAAACGCGCACCGGCGTGCGCTGCGAGGAGTCACGAACATCCGGCTCGCCGACCACGGTGCCGGTAAAGTGCGCGCGTGTGTGGAGAAGGGGTGTGAACGCGCGCGGTAGCGGCGCGTCGGCAAGCGCCGCACGGCCCATGCCGAGCAGTGCACAGAAAAGAAATACAGCCGCGAGCGCGTACAACCGCCGCGTCGCGAACACGTAGCCGAATGAAAATAGACATGCCAGCAAAATCACGAATGCATATACGCTTGGCCCGAAAATGAAAAGCGAGCGGAGTAGTACTCCGCTCGCTATCCCGGTGGTGGCGGCAAGCAGCGCGCTCATACGGCTATGGTATCAGGCTCCGGTCGATTGCCCCGGAAGTCTAACGCGAGAAGATAAACGTTCCCTCGCGAGTCAGTTCCACCAACCAGTCGACCGTATCCAAAGCAGCCCATTCTGAAAACGGTTATGAAAACATGCTGGGGCTCGTCGTCGCGTCCAAACATATCGCTAAACTGTATGTCGGCAGCGATGCAGGTCACCTGCAGATTGTCGGACGAGCTCCTGACGATAGCGCAGATACGTTCAGCCTCGGCAGGCGCGTCAACAGCAGACACGCCAGTGTACAGGAACGCTTGAGCAAGCGCAGCGTGCGCGCGGTTTGAATTAGCAATGTGCTTCAGCACCGCACTCTTCAGTTCTTTGCGCTTCATGCGCCGTCTCCTTGGTTGTCCGAATTGACCGTACCACCTGACGAGAGTCGTCGTCAAACGCCGCGGTCCATCGCTTGGTTAGCGAGCGCGTCGGCGTCTTTATTTTCAGCACGGAAGACGTGCTCGAAGGAAATGCTGCGGAACCCACCTTCAAGTTGGGCGAGCCGCGCACGCTTTTCTTGGAGTACTGGATGCTTCACTTTGTACTCCCCTTTCACCTGCTTCACGACGAGTTCGCTATCCATCTTCACCAGTATGTCACTGAGCGCGCAATCTTTTTCTGCGACGAGCGTTTTCAGTTTTTCAAGCGCGCGGATAACCGCTTCGTATTCGGCGACGTTGTTTGTCTGATGTCCGAGATAGTCGCTGACGCGTGCAATAACTGTTCCGTGGTCGTCGCAGATGACCGCGCCCGCGCCGGCAGGACCCGGGTTGCCGCGCGCGCCGCCGTCGGAGTGAATGATGTAACGCATGGGGCGAGTATACCAGGGCCGTTACGTTCGGTCGGCTTTTGCTATGGCGAGAAGACGAAGGCGCACCGGACGACCGCGTGAAAACATATCGCGCTCGAGGTGCGCCAGAATATGGACCGCGTCGCCTTCGGTAATTGAATCGATTGTTTGCACAAGCGCGCCGCGTGCAAAAAAAACAATGCCGTCGAGCGTATCTGTTTCACCACTCGCAAAACAAATCTTTCGATGTTCTCCACCTTTGCCGAACTGCGAAACTGTACGCACCACAACAGCGCGCATACGCACGCACGGTTTTTCGTTGCCTATCCCAAAAGGCGCAAGTCGCTGTAATTTTTTCAGAAGCGCATGCGTTACTTCTGCGGGAGCGATATCAATATCAGCGCGCGAAAGTGATGAATCCTCATCCGTGCTTACCATGAGGCGCGCGAGCGCCGAAACAAGTTTTTCTTCAAGCGTAAAAATGGCATCTTCGTGTGCAGTAAAACCCCCGGAGGCAGCGTGTCCGCCGAACTCCACAAAAGCATCCCTCGCGCCGCGCATGAGTTCGAGCGCATTCACGGTGCCGCTTCGAACGGACCCCTTAATCGTTGCATCGCCTTCTCTGCCCCACAGGAATACGGGCCGACTAAATTCTTCCGCGATTGAGTTTGCGACGAGACCAAGGAGCGCCGGACGCCACTCGGGGTCGCCAAGCGCAATGACACTCGGCATCTCGATGCGCTCTTTAAGCCGCGCGTGCACCGCGCGCGTGATGGCGCCCGCCTCGCTCTTGCGCGTCCGGTTAAGTTTTTCAAGATGCTTCGCTAGTTCATCAGCACGCGCTTCGTCATTCGTGGTGAAGAGTTCGAATGCGCCACGTGCATCGCCCATGCGGCTCGCGGCGTTTACGCGCGGTGCGAGCATGAAACCGATGTCGTCTTCGGTGAGCGTGCGCTGTTCGCAGCGCGCGGTACGGCACAATTTCTGTAACCCGATGCGCGGCGACTTGCGCATGACCACGAGTCCGTACCAGACGAGCACACGGTTCTCATCACATAGCGGCACCATGTCAGCAACCGTGGCTAGTGCAACCATATCAAGCAGCCACTTCTCCCATCCCACAGGAATGCGCGCGCGTAATTCTGGTGAAACAGCAAGCGCGGCGCAAACCAGTTTCCAGGCTACGCCCGATCCGCAGAGTCCGTGGAACGGATACGGCTCATTTTTGCGCGCGTTCGGATTCACGACCGCATACGCGTCCGGGAGCTGCTCGCCGGGCAAATGGTGATCGGTCACGATGACTTCGATGCCTAGCGCATTTGCGTGCGCGACCGGAGCAAGATCGGTGATGCCGGAGTCAACTGTTACCAGAAGCGACGCCCCGTCTTTAGCAAGTGACTCTACTCCGTGCATATTCATACCGTACCCTTCAAGGTGGCGGTGCGGAATGTAGGTGACGAAGTTCGCACCGGCCTTAGTAAGGAAGTCGTGCAACAGTGTCGCGCCCGGTATGCCGTCGCAGTCGTAGTCGCTCCATACTGCGATTTTTTCCTTCTGTAAAATTGCGCGGGCAAAACGTTCTGCTGCTTTAGGCATGTCCGTCATACGGAGCGGGTCGTGCACATGCAGGTCGTATGACGGGTTGAGGAATGCGTCGGCCGCTGCTGCGGTGGTGACACCACGCCGCGCAAGAAGCGCTGCCGTCAAATCGTCATAGGCGTTAAGTGCGTCGCGCGATGCGTCATCGAGCGGCTCGTGGAGCGTAAACATGCCCGCTGATTGTACCGCGTTAGCAGTACTCCCGCCCGGGATGCCTCGAGCTTTTCTCTGGTTGCTCGCAGCATGGCAGCGTGAGACACGTACCGGTCGTATCTGGTATCGTGGTCCATATGACTGATGCCTCGAACGATCCAAACTGCGTGTTTTGCAAAATCGTGCGCGGAGAACTTCCGGCGCACCGCGTGTACGAAGACAAGGACTTTATCGCGTTTCTCGATATTCATCCGCAAGCGCCAGGCCACGTGCAGGTGATTCCAAAGACACATCGCCGCTGGATTTGGGACGTACCGAATATCGGGGCGTACTTTGAAGTGGTGCGGACGATTGCGCGAGCGCAGCAAGCGGCATTCGGTAGTGAGTGGATTTTGCAAAAGAGCGTGGGCGACGAAGTGTTCCACGCCCACGTCTGGGTATTCCCCGGCGCCGCAAAGGGCGACCCGAACGCCTTTGAAGAAAACGCGCAAAAAATACGCAACGCGCTTTCAGAAGCGAGCGCGTCTTCGTATTGTCCGACCGTCGAGCGGCCGGAGTAGCTTAGTCGAGTGCTTGGATTCCCGGCAGGGTGCCGTGCGCGAGAAAGTCGAGCATCGCGCCACCGCCCGTCGAGACGAATGAAAAGCGAGAAAGCAAACCGAGGCTTTCAATAGACGCAATCGTGTCGCCGCCGCCAACGACCGAGCGCGCGCTGCTATGCGCAACCGCATTCGCAAACGTATCGGTTGACTCCACGAACCCGTTTTCGTAGTTTCCGAGCGGTCCGTTCCAGAGCACCGCCTTTGCGTCGCGAGCGAGCGTGGCGAGAAGCGCACTGGTTTGGGGACCGGAGTCCAGAATGAGCTCATCGCTCTGTACGTCGCTCGTCGGAGCGGTGCGTGCCTGTGTAGGCGTGGGCGTTTCCGACGCGCGAACCACGCGCACATCGGTTGGCAGAACCAGTTTCGGATTATGTAAAATAGTCTGGATACCGCTGCTGTCGGTGGTGGAGACCAGCGACTTCCCTACCGGTGTCCCGGACGCCTTTAGAAAATCATTTGCAAGCGCTCCGCCGACGAATACGTGATCGTAGTGCTGAAGGAGCGTCGTGAGTACTGCCTCTTTAGTCGAAAACTTCGCGCCACCAACGACGGCAAGTGCCGGATGCTGAGGAGTGCGCGCTTGCGAGAGCGCTGTCATTTCCTCTTCGAGCAAGAGTCCTGCGTAGGACGGCAGGTACTTCGGGACGCCGACTATCGACGCGTGCAAGCGGTGGCAGGTATCGAAGGAATCTTGTACGAACACATCACCAAGCGCAGCAAGCGCTTGCGCGAATGTGCTGCTGTTGTCTTTTTCACCCGTGTCGCGCCGGAGATTTTCAAGAACGAGCACGCTGCCTGAATGTAGGTTGCGTACCGCATCACGGGCGCGCGCATCAATGGTGGAGGGACAAAAGGAAACGCCACGTGTTAGTACACCCAGCGCCCGGGCAACTGGCTCGAGCGTTTCGGTCCCCTTCTCCCCTATGTGGCTTATAAGTACGACCCGCGCACCGCGCTTCGCCAGGTATTCGATTGTCGGTACGGCGCGCCGTAAGCGGTAGTCGTTTACAACAGCGCCGTTTTCAATCGGCACATTGAGCGCTGCGCGCACGAGTACCGGCACGTTTTCGAGCGTGGGTATATCGCGAACGGACCGGATCATGCAAGTTCTTTAACCAGTGCCTCAAAACTATGCACCTCGACCGATGCGTGGCCAATAAGGAAGCCATCCACCTGCGATTCGCCTGCAAGGGCGCGAATATTTTCTGGCTCGACCGAGCCTCCGTACAAGATACTGATATTCGTCGCCGCCTTTCCGGGAAGGTACTGGGTGAGTACCTTTCTTATGTAGAGAACCATTTCAACAAGTTCGTCCGGGCGCATGGCTTCGGAAGCTGTCTTCCCAATAGCCCAGATCGGCTCGTAGGCAAGCATGATGCGCTGGCGCTCCTTGCTCGACAGCGGCGCGAACGCGGTCTCAATTTCTTCGCGCACAAAAGAAAGGTAGTGGCTTTCCTCGTCGCGTTCGCGTTCGCCGATACAGAGGATCGGGGTAAGGCCTTGCGCAAGCGCATGTGCGAGCTTTTCCGACACGATCGCATTCGTATCGCCCATCGCGCGGCGCTCCGAATGGCCGATGATTGCATGCGTTGCTCCGGCAACGACAAATGCCTGCGCCGTGTTCTCTCCCGTTTGCGCGCCGCCGGTAGTGCGAGAGACGTCTTGAGCGCTGAATGCCACCGCTGAGTGGTTACCGCTTGCCAAAAGACCAAGAAACACACTCGGTGGCGCGAGGATTATTTGGTGCGTGCCACTGCGCGCGAGGCGCTTAGCGGCCGCGACGAGTTTTTTTGCGCGTTCGACATCTTCAACATACGCTTTCCAGTTTGCGGCAATAATCATTGTCCTGAGTATACTCCAGCCTACCCGTTGCTGCGGGTGCGGAGTCTGCGCTTTTTACTCCTGCTTCCAGTCGACGAACTGCCACTGAGTCGAAGTGATTGGGGTAAAGGGTGGCGGGTTAGTCGAGTTTTGGCGGTCGAACGCGCTGGTGCCGTTCGGGTAGCCGGAAGAACCCCCAGAGCACCCGTTGCCCATATTGCCGTACATCCAGTAGGTAGTTGGACGCATCGAGGACACGACCGTGCCGAGCATGTTCAAGGTCGATTTATTTCCGTAGGTGCTGCAGGGATACAGGTTCACGCCGAACGCGCCCGACTGCGCCACAAAAATGCCGTCGAGCGTAAGGTCGGCAGGAGCAACCGGGTTAATCAGAACGCTGTGCGAGGCAATTGCCGTGAGGCCGGCCGTACCATCGAATGAGGTGTAGGTAATGTTGTTTGTGAGCTGGATGTTCGGATAGACGCCAGGGTTCGTTACGTTAGCGGCAACGACGGTAACCTTCCCCGAAATAGAACCCTCCATCCAGACGTTGTCTTCAACAAAAATGAGTCC
>JAJZPB010000027.1 GCA_021811365.1 bacterium | reverse complement strand
AACAGTCGAGCGCTATGTCGCCAACCAAGGAAAGTCGAGGGAGAAGTCTGTTCAGCTCACGCTCTGGCATTAGCCCATGCATCACGTCATACCTCGTCCGCTTGCGGCGGGGTTGTTGATTCTTTAGATTTTTGTAAATTCTTTATAGCTTCATTTGGATCTTGGTAGTCATTCCCTAAGTCCGATTTAAGGCGCCGCTCAATCTCAATGAGACTCAGTTTCATTTGAGGATATTTTTCTTCATCTCCATTTAACACGACTCTTAAGATTGAAAGGGATTCGCGCCAATCTTGGAGAATTTGAATCAGCTTTGATTCGTCATGTTTATGTCGTGCTACAGCACGAGAGAAGTTCAATTGTATCGTCTGGAAGACGGCCTTGTCTGATTCGTTAGGTGCGCCAAGAAACTTAATAAATTCACTAAATTGTTTTTCTGCTGAGTCCTCTACCTTGAGCGGCTGGGTCTCTACCATAATCTCATCTTGCAAGCTCTTTGCGAGAAGATCTATTTCTTTGATCAGGGTTGTTGTAGAGGGTTTACTTTTTGAAAATGACCACATGTGTTCATTGTACCGCTTCCTCAGTATCCGTAAAAGCACCTGTCAACGACGCGTCTCGTGCGCGATAACCTAGCTCGACTTGGCTGCGGGACTAGGATTCGAACCTAGATAGCGTGCTCCAGAGGCACGAGTCCTACCATTAGACGATCCCGCAATACACTTAAAACGTCTTGCCGCTGCACACTATTCGTACCGAACGCGCACTAAAAAGCCGGAATGGCCTACCGGTAGACGTTTCCCCTCCGGTTTAGCGCGGCGGCTATGCCGCCGCGCAGTGAGTGCACGATACCGGAAAAAGGCCGGTTATTCAACTCTCGCAAGACACGGCTATACCTCAATCCTTGAAAAAAAGAAGACGCCGAGCCAGAGGAACACGCCCGTAACCGCCACGAGCACGAGGAGGTCAAGCGAGAGCGAGAACGCCGCGCTACCAGTGAGAACGTGCCGCAAAGCATCCACACCGTAGGAAAGTGGGTCAAAGCGCGCTACCCAGAGTAGCGCGGCGGGTGCATTACTCAGCGGAAAAAGCGCTCCGGAAAGAAAGAAAAGCGGCATCACAAGAAAATTCATAATGAGCTGGAAACCTTGCATATCGCGCAACCGCGAAGCAACCGCCATGCCGAGTGCGCTAAAAAGCAGCGCAATAAGCAGCATAACGAAAATAGCGGGAATGACGCCAAACCAATCCGGCCGGAATCCGGCAATAACCGCAATACCTAACACGAGCACGCCCTGCGCCGTCGCGACCGTGGCTCCGCCGAGCGTGCGCCCAAACATAATGGAAAGCCGAGAGACGGGCGCCACCATCGTTTCTTTCAGAAAACCAAACTGCCGATCCCAGATAACCTGCATACCGTTAAAGATGGACGTGAAGATAATCGACATGCCGATGATACCCGGCGCGAGAAAGTCGAGATAGTTGCCCTGCCCCGCCTGTTTGAACACGGGCCCGAGCCCGTAGCCGAGCGCGACAAGAAAGAGAATTGGCTGCCCGAGCGCACCGACGATACGCGACTTCGAGCGGGCAAACCGCTTCACTTCGCGCAACCACATGATATAGATAGCGTTCATACTATTATCGTCTACCGCCGCTGCGCATCGCACGGAATTGGCGCATGTGGTCGAGCGAGCTGCCGGCCTCTTCGCGTATCTCGCTTCCGGTCAGCGAGAGAAACGCAGCCTCAAGCGTCTGTGCGCCTGTTTGCTGCTTAAGTTCGTCGCCGGAGCCCTGCGCGATAATAGTTCCGTGGTCGATGATGGCGATGCGCTGGGCAATCCGATCCGCCTCTTCCATATAGTGCGTCGTAAAAAAGACAGTTACGCCTTCGTCACGGTTAAGCTTCTGCACGTAACTCCACAAGTGGTTGCGGGTCTGCGGGTCGAGCCCAAGCGTTGGCTCATCAAGGAAAAGAATCCTCGGGTGGTGCAAAAGACCACGCGCGATTTCAAGCCGCCGCTTCATGCCGCCAGAGAAATCACGAACAAAGTCGTTCTTTCGCTCTGAGAGCTCCACTAAGTTGAGCAGCTCGCCTATGCGCTGTGCGCGCACTTTTTTTGACACGCCGTAGAGCACGCCGTGGAATTCAAGGTTTTCCCAAGCAGTGAGGTCTTCGTCGAGCGACGGATCTTGAAACACGATGCCGAAAGAGCGGCGGACCGCATCGGCGTCTGCGGAAGGGTTAATGCCGTTCACCGTTATCGAACCAGACGAAGCGTGCAGCAGGGTGGTAAGCATTTTTATTGTGGTCGACTTCCCTGCGCCGTTGGGCCCGAGAAATGCAAAAATCTCTCCCGCTGCTACGGAAAACGATACGTCTTTAACCGCAGTGAATTCGCCGAACGTTTTTGTGAGGTGCTCGACTTTGATTGCTGCTTCCATGCGCCCGGAGTATAGCACCCCTCACACCACCCATGAAGCGTGAAGAACGGCCACGCAAAGTCGTTACGCTTTTCGTTTAAGCGCTGCTTTGAGAAATTCAGTAAAAAGCGGGTGCGGGTCAAGCGGGCGCGCTTGGAGCTCCGGATGAAATTGTGTGCCGAGCATGAACGGATGTGTGCTTTTGGGCAGCTCGGCAATTTCCATGAGCACGCCATCGGGGCTCGTACCGGAGAAAACGAGCCCTGCCTTCTGGAGCCGGTCAACGTACTCTGGATTAATCTCGTAGCGATGGCGATGGCGTTCCTCGACAAGCTCCTTTTTATAGGCGGCGCGCGCGACAGTGCCCTTTTTCAAATACGCCGGATAGGTGCCAAGCCGCATCGTCGCTCCATACTTACCGTCGAAAAGGTTCTGCTTTTGCTCCGGCATGATGTCGACCACCGGTTCCGCCGTGTTTTTCTTTATTTCGGTTGTGTGCGCGTCTTTGATATTAGCGACATGCCGCGCGTACTCAACCACCATGAGCTGCATACCGTAGCAGAGACCGAAGTAGGGAATCTTGTGCTCGCGTGCATACTGAATCGCTTTGATTTTTCCCTCTATACCAGTCTCGCCGAACCCGCCCGGCACGATGATGCCTTGATACTTCGCGAGCTGAGAAACTGGAGCACCCTTTTCGAACTGCTTAGAGTTTATCCAGGTAATTTTTGCGCGCTTACCGAGCTTCGCGGCCGAGAACTTAATAGCCTCGATTACGGAAAGGTAGGCGTCGGAGAGTACAAAGTCGCCCGTGTCGAAGTACTTGCCGACGATAGCGATAGCTACCTCCGGTGCCTTGTCGTTATTTACCGCGCGAGCAAATTTCTTCCATGCAGCAAGCGACGCTTTACGCTTCTCGGTGAGATTTAGCGCCTCGAGGAGTTCGTCGCCAAGGTTACCGCGGTCAAAATTAAGCGGGGCTTCGTAGATGCTCGTGATATCGGGCGCGCTAATGATGCGGTCCTTGCGGACGTTGCAGGAGACCGAGATTTTCTCTCTGCGTTTTTCATCAATTGGCTCGCGCGAGCGCGCAATAATGAAATCCGGTTGCACTCCGTACGAATTGAGTTCGCGTACGGCCGTCTGAGTCGGCTTGGTCTTCATTTCGCCGAGGGTGCCCGGCGTCGGCAGGTACGAGACCATTACGAAGAGTACGTTCTCCGGGTGCTCCATCTTGAGCACGCGAGCCGCCTCGATAAAGAGCGCGTTTTGGAAGTCGCCGACTGTGCCGCCTATCTCGATAACCGAGATTCGGCTGCCGTTGTATTCTGCCGCGGCTTCGAAACGACGCAGAATTTCATCGCGCACATGTGGAATCGCTTCGACGCACTTACCTCCGTATCCCAGCGCGCGCTCACGGTTAATGACCGACTGATACACCATGCCGCTGGTCATGTAGTCCTCGTTCGTGAGATCGCGATTGAGGAACCGCTCATAGTTGCCCATGTCTTGGTCGGTCTCGAGTCCGCTCTTCAGAACGAAAACCTCGCCGTGCTCGGTAGGATTCATGGTACCGGCGTCAACATTGAGGTACGGGTCCACTTTGACGAGATTTACCGCGTACCCTTTCTGCTGAAGCAGAAGTCCGATCGAGCTTGTCGCGACGCCCTTTCCTACGCCACTCATCACGCCGCCCAGCACGAAAATGTATTTATGCCCCTCTTTTGCCATTGCGGTGCGGTTAGATTGTTAGACTTTGAGATACCGGCGAATCGCAAGCACCGAGGCGATCCCGCCTAGCACAATGCCCGATCCAACGAGAATGCCGATAATCAGAGGCAAATGAGTTCCGTAGTATGCTATGAAGCTGAATCCGCCCAGCCAGCCAGCGCTTGATGCGCTCGCATACCACGTAGCGGGCCACAGCAGAAAAAGCACGAGAACCGACGCAAGCGTTCCGGTAATAATACCGGTTACGATAAATGGTCCTTGGATATAAGCGTTACTCGCACCGACGAGCCGCATGACCGCCACTTCGTCGCGCGAAGTGTAAATAGCGAGCCGGACCGTTGCAAAGGCGATAAGTACGGAAGCGACTGCAAAAAGGAGTACGATGACGAGACCCGTGTCGCGCGTTGCGCGAATCGCTACCGTAAGGCGATTTATCGCATCTTTATTTTGCGCGTAGTCGATGCTGTCGATGATGGAGCTGCCGTTCGGAGAAAGGCCCGGCGACGCGTCGAGAAAGTTAACGATGCTTTCGTACTGTGACGGGTCTTTCGCCTGTACCTCAAGCGAAGCGTCGAGCGGATTCCCTCCCAGTTCGTTGAGTGCCTGCAGCGTCAGCTGGTCGTTCGCGTGACGCAGTTTGAAGGCGGCGAGCGCCTGGTCTGCGGAGGTATACGTGACGGATTGCACCTGCGGAAGCTGCTCGAGATTACTCTTTACTGCGAGAATCTGGCTCTCGGTCGCGCTCGTCACGAAGTAGACGGAAACGTCTACCTTGCTTTTGATGGAGTTGAGCGTGAAGCTCAGCAGTGCAGAAAGGAAAATAAGGCTGCCGATAATGCCAAGCGTGACGGTCATGATGACCACGGTAGCTGCCGAGACGGCACCGCCGCGTACAAAGTTTTTTGTGCCGCTCGTCAGCACTCTCTTGGTCGCCATCCACGTGTGATTCCCCATATGCAGATATTACATGACAAACTTACCGTCGGTATCGTCGCGCACAAGATGACCGCGGTCAATCGTGACCACCCGCCGACCGATTGCGTCCACTACGCCTTTGTTGTGGGTCGTAATAAGCACAGTCGTGCCGAGTTCATTAATTTTCTTGAGGATCTCGACCACCTCGTAGGTGTTTATTGGGTCAAGATTGCCGGTCGGCTCGTCGGCAATGATGAGGTCGGGCTGGTTGATAATGGCCCGACCGATCGCAATGCGCTGCTTCTCGCCGCCCGAGAGCTGATCCGGGAAGTGCTTTTCTTTGTCGGCGAGGTTAACCAGCTCAAGGATGTAGGGTACGTCGCTTTTTATCTCTGCGTCGGTCCGGCCAACCGCTTCCATGGCAAAGGCGATATTTTCATACGCGGTTTTGTTTGGAATGAGCTTAAAGTCCTGAAACACCATGCCAATCTTGCGGCGATAGTGCGGAAGCGTGGCAGGAGGCAGATCGCGCAGGTCTATGGATTCAAAAAAAACACTGCCGTCTGTTGGGCGCTCTTCCGCCAGAAGCAGCTTGAGGAGTGTCGTTTTACCGGCGCCCGAGTGGCCGACGATAGAGACAAATTCTTTCGGTGCGATAGAGAGGGTGACATCCTCGAGCGCAACCGTATCTCCGTATCGCTTCGAAACCTTGTCGAAATAAATCATGAACCCGCCTATTGTACCCCACTGACCCCAGCGAGCAAAGCGGAACCAGCCGCGGAAGACCGCGGCTGGTTGGGGATAAACGTTCTCGATCTACTAAACGGACCGTACGTGGCCCGCGCGCAGCGCTGACTCCCATGCGGACGACTTCTCCGCCACGGCCTTACCCCGCGTCGCGCGCAGCATCAATAAATCCGTCCAAGTCACCCGCAAGCACTTTCTCAGGGTTCCCTGACTCAAAACCGGTGCGATGATCCTTCACCATCTTGTAGGGGTGGAGCACATACGAAC
>JAJZPB010000026.1 GCA_021811365.1 bacterium | reverse complement strand
TCTACCGACTCCTCCTCCATTGGCAGTTCGTTCTTCTCTTCGGCAGGGCTCTCGACGTACTCCTCGCTCTCCGTAGAAATAACCCCCGCAGCAACAGCAGGATCCTCATCCGCGATGACGGCCTCTCGGGCGACCTCAACAGAGTCGCCGTTGCTCTCCGCAACTTCCTCGCCCTTAGCTGAGACAATGTCGATGTTCCAGCCGGTCAGTTTTGCAGCAAGGCGCACATTCTGTCCGCCGCGGCCGATGGCGAGCGACTGTTCGTCTTCAGAAACCGTCACCGTGGCACGGCGCTCGGCCTCATTGAGTTCTACCTCGAGCGGTTTCGCGGGGGAGAGTGCCTCCCGGATAAATTCTTTCTGGTCCTCCAGCCAGTCGACCACGTCGATACGTTCACCCGAAAGGGCGCTCATGACGATAGAAACGCGCACGCCGCGTTGGCCCACAAGCGCGCCTACCGGATCCACGTGCGGGTCAGCGCTCGCCACGGCGATTTTGGTACGGCTGCCCGGCTCGCGCGCAAGCGCCTTCACCTCGATGGCGCCATTTGCGAGCTCCGGCACCTCCTGCTCAAAAAGACGCACAACAAAGCGCGGGTGCGCGCGGGAAAGGCGAAGGTACACGCCGCGGAACCCTTCATCCACCGCGTAGAGATAGGCGCGAATGCGTTCGCCGGGACGGTACCGCTCGCCCGGTATTTGCTCCTCGTACGGAATGATGCCGGTGGTACGGCCGAGGTCGACGAAAATCGCGCCGCGCTCGATGCGCTGGACAATCCCGCTCACGATATCGCCTTTCTTCTCGCCGAATTCTTCCATCATGGAGAGTTTTTCGGCTTCACGTACCTTTTGAATAACCACCTGCTTTGCAGTTTGCGCGGCAATGCGGCCGAAGTCGTCCTGCGGCTCGAGCGGGAAGACGAGTTCATCGCCGAGCTGAACGTCGCGCTTGATGAGCCGCGCATTTTCGAGCAGGATATGCTTTTCCTGATCAAAGCGAGGCAGTTCGCCTTCAGCGAGTTCTTCACTGTCGTGGCGAAAGTGCTGCGACTCTTCGGACACCTCTTCTTCAGCATCGTCCGGGAACCGTACGCTTGTCTCGTCGACGACCGTCTTTATCTGCTCAAAAGCAACCGTGCCGCCATCGAGATCGAGTTTTGCGCGAATTACCTGCCCGCGCTTGCCGTACTCGCGCTTATACGCGGTCGCCATGGCGTTTTCGATGGCATCGATCATTGTCCCGCGGGAAATGCCGCGGTCCTCAAACTCGCCCAGCACTGCACTCATCGTCTTAAGGTCAATCATGATATGGGTTGTGTATGTCCGCACCTTTATAAGTCCAGCACTGCATGCAATTGTAACCGGTTATGCCGACTTCCCGTACTGGATAAAAGAAAGCCCGCCTGGCGCGGACCTTCAGTTATCCACAAGATACCAGATAAGTTTGCTAAGTCAACCTGCTTTGCGTTATTGTGGAGAAGATACTTCGGCGCTCCCAAAGAACGCACTTGGGCGAAAGTGGGCGCGGCCCGACTATGCAAAACCAAGAAAGGACGTCACATGACGCCAGAGAAAGTTGTTCAGGTTATCGAAATGTATGAGGAGCGCCTTTCTGCTGAGGGCATTCCGAAAAAAAGAATGGACCCAAGGCGCACGTTCGGCAGCTTGTCGGCAGAAGAAGCGCTCGCTCATGCTCATTATCTATGCTCCGGCGTAAAGAAATACGCGCAGGATCCAAATCGTCAACGCAAGACGGGGAGCCACCTCACCTCCGTACAGCTCTGTCTCTCGCTTGCAAATTGGTACACGCTTTCGGAGCTCATGGATCACAACCGGCCCAGTTCCGAAGCGTAAGAATGCCTTCCGTATACGCCGCGGCTCTGCCGCGGCGTTTCATCTGCGTGCACACAGGTGTGCACATACATAGTGTCCGTGCACAACTCTCGGTATACTGCATGCACGATGCACGTTTCACCGGGGGAATTGAAAGAATTCATTATCGACTCGGGACTTGTCTCCCGTAAAGATGTTGAGGATGCCGATGTCGAAGCGAAGAAACGCGGTCAGCCGCTCGGCAGCATTCTGGTCTCCCGAGGTGCGATAAGCGAAGATGCACTGCGCCGCATCCAGGCCTATGTGCTTGGTATCCCCTTCGTGAGCCTCAAGGATCAGCACATTCCAACCGAGGTGCTCGCTCTTATCCCTGAGCCGATTGCTCGCACCCACAACATCATCGCGTTCCGAAAGGGAAGCGATTCGCTCGAGGTAGCGATGCTCGACGTGGATGATCTTGCCTCGATAGACTCTGTACGCAAAAAAACCGGACTCAAGATTCAACCACGCCTCACCGACACCGAAAGCATCAAAGCCGCGCTCGTCCAGTATCAAAAATCGCTTAAAGACGAGTTTGGCGACATTATCGCTACGGAAACGGGGAAGATTCGAGTCATAAACGACACGAACAAAGAAGCCTCAAAGGAGGAACTGAAAAAAATGGCGGAAGATCTGCCTATCGTGCGCATCGTCGACTCGCTGCTGCGACACGCGGTCGTTCAGGGAGCGTCCGACATCCATATCGAACCGATGGAAGACCAGGTACTCGTGCGCTACCGCATCGACGGCATGCTGCATGATGCCATGACGCTGCCAAAAGTCGGCGCAGCGGCAATCGTCGCTCGAATCAAAGTACTCTCCGACCTCAAGCTTGACGAAAAGCGGCTTCCGCAGGACGGCCGCTTCAAAATGGAGACCGAGGCGGAACGCGTCTCCTTCCGCGTCTCGATACTTCCCACGTTCTACGGAGAAAAGATCGTGATGCGCCTTCTGCGCGAGGGCGGGGGAGGCTTCACGCTCGAAGCGCTCGGCTTTCACGGCGAAACGCTCGAGCGCATTCATGCGGCGCTCAAGACGACCACCGGCATTATCCTCATTTCCGGGCCGACCGGTTCCGGTAAGACGACTACGCTCTACACGATGATGGATATCGTGAATACGCCCGACGTAAACATTTCCACTATCGAGGACCCGATCGAGTACCAGATGAAGCGCGTGAACCAAACCCAGGTGGCCCCGGCAATCGGCTTCAGCTTTGCCGAAGGTTTGCGCTCCTTAGTGCGCCAGGACCCAGACATCATTATGGTCGGCGAAATCCGCGACAGCGAGACCGCGTCGCTTGCCATCAACGCAGCGCTCACCGGCCACCTCGTACTCTCGACCATCCATACCAACAGCGCCGCAGGCGCAATCCCGCGCCTCATCGACATGGGCGTCGAGCCCTTCCTGCTCGCCTCGACCATCCGCGTCATCGTCGGCCAGCGTCTCGTGCGGAAACTCTGCGATGGCAAGGAGCAGTACGCGCTCGACCCCGCTGCGCGCGAAAAGGTTGGCCCTAAAGAAGCCTTCGACGCCGTGCTCAACGCGCTCACAGAAGAGAAGTTGGTGAAGAAGGGAACCAACATCGGTGAGATCCCCTTTTATCGCCCAAAAGAGTCGGCAGAATGCGCTGACGGCTACAAAGGCCGCATCGGCATCCATGAGGTGCTCGCGGTTTCATCGGCGGTCAAGGAAATCATGCTCCACGCGAGTACGACCGATGCCATTGAAGCGCAGGCAAAAAAAGAGGGGATGCTTACCATGTTTGAAGACGGTCTCTACAAAGCCTCTCGCGGCATTACGAGCCTCGAAGAAGTCCTCCGCGCTATTTCCGAATAGACGACACCAGTCTATACTCCCACTACCCCGTATGTCCGAACGTCTGCCGCTTTTTGTGACAGACTGAAGAAGAGCAGAGAGTCTATCGCGGCATACTAATCACAGTATCCAGTGAGCTATGCTGAACAAGTAACTCTTATTCACTACTCTACTTTTCCATGTCACCAGAGAACCCCCTCCCATCTTCAGACGCATTTAACCCGCACGCATATTTCGCCGCGCGCATTGCCGAAACTTTAAATAGGTATCGGAGAGAAGCAGGCAAAGATCCGTTTCCGAAAACTGACATCGACTTTGCCGTGACCAAAATGCGGCAGGAAGCAGAGGCGGTATTGGGAAATGTGGACACGCGGTCCCAAAATGAATTGGACGCCTGGTTCGATTCAGACGAAGCCTTTCGGACCTTAACCGCCGTACAGAACGCGCGCGCTGGTGTTCTGGATAGCGCTGCAAATGTCATTGTGGACAAAGACGGCCTTGTCCGTGGCGCAGCTGGAGACGGAGACCTCCGTAGCCGACTGCGAAGAGAAGGCGAGACGAGAGAACAGGAACTGTAACCACAAATAAAATATGCTCCGGCGCCAAAGCACCGGAGCATATTTGCGACATTCCCGTCAGTTCAGTTTGCCGCCCTGCGCAAGGAACCCACGAAGCTCTCTTTCTGCACGGAGCATCGCAAGCGCGAGGAGGATGTCTGATTGTTTGTCTGGCGCCGTCGCAAGGCGCCGGGGATCTACGTCTGCCTGAGAACATGCTGGCGTTGTCGCTGCTTTATCCAGAGCGACCCGCCTCGGCTTCGGACCAATGAACATCGCCTCCTCCTTTCGAGGTCATATGGTTTATACCACGCTTTTATGTACCTCACAAGATGCACCAGCGAGGATTACCCGCTAGCCGTGCAACACGCGCATGCTACGCTTAGCGTAATGAGGTTTCGTGTCACGATTCGCACAAGCAGCGGTGAAGAAACGCGCACGATTGAGGCGCCGTCGCGTTTCGCCGTGTACGAGCAGATACAGAAAGACGGAGGAACGGTAGTCGGACTCACCCAAAGCGGCGGCGCTCGCAAGGTCTCGTCGGTCCTCCATATGACCATTGGCACCGGTGTGAAAAATGCCGAAGTCGTCCGCATGGCAAAAAATCTGTCCGCCATGCTCAGTGCCGGCCTGCCGCTCTCTCGCTCGCTTGCAGTGATCCAGCGTCAATCGGGTAAGCGCAAAATGGCCACCATCGCCGCACAACTCGCACAGACCATTGAAAAGGGTTCGAGCTTCCACGAGGCGCTCGCCCAGTATCCGAAAGTATTCCCGGCGCTTTTCATTTCCATGGCGCAAGCTGGCGAGGAGTCCGGCAGCCTTTCTGCTGCACTTACGACCGTGGGCGATCAAATGGAACACACTGCAGAACTCGTGCGCAAAATAAAAGGGGCGATGATTTACCCCGCTATCGTGATTTCTGCGGTTATTATCATAGCGATTTTGATGCTTATCTTTGTGGTGCCGGTACTTACCCAGACCTTCACTTCGCTCCACGTGAAAGTGCCGCTTGCGACGCGCATTGTGGTAGGCATTTCAAATACCCTTACCAACAATATCGCGCTCTCGCTTATAGCGATTATCGGCACGGTCGTCGGAGCAATAACCTTTATCCGTTCTCCGCGCGGTAGCGCGCTCGTGCTCAGAGGATCGCTCTTCCTTCCTGCAGTCGGAGAGCTCGTGCGGGAAACCTACGCCGCACGCGCGGCACGCACGCTTTCCTCGCTCCTTTCCGCGGGCGTACCGGTGCTTGAAGCGCTCTCTATCACGAAAGCGGTCGTGCATGCGCGCCTTTTTGCCGATGTGATAGCTGAAGCGGAGGACGAGGTGCGCAAAGGAGAACCCCTTTCAAACTCTTTCGCGACGCATCCGCACATATACCCGCTTCTCATGAGCGACATGCTTGCGGTCGGGGAAGAAACGGGAAAAGTAGCGCAGATGCTGTTGCAGATTGCGGAATTCTACGAAAAAGACGTCGCTGAAAAGACAAAAGACCTCTCCACTATTATTGAACCGCTCCTCATGCTCGTCATCGGCACCATGGTCGGCGTGTTCGCCGTCGCCATGATTGCTCCGATTTACTCACTATCCTCCGCTTTTTGACGTACAGACCGGTGCATAGCGCGCTATGATTTCCTCATGAGTCTTTCGCGCACGCGCGGCGGCCGAGTGCGGCGCAGCAGGAACAGCGGCATGACGCTTATTGACGTCATCGTCGGAAGCGCGCTCTTTCTCGTCGTGTTCCTTGCGATTTTCGGCACGCTGCGCGCTTCGCTTTCGCTCTCGGCCATTGATAAGGCTGGGGCGACCGCGGTTGAAGTAGCCAACACCCAGATGGAGTACCTACGCGGCCTCGACTACAGTGCGCTCGGCACGCAGGGCGGTATCCCGGCAGGGAACATAGCGCAGATCGCAACCTCGACCGTAGACGGCGAGCCCTATGCCGTGCACACGTATATCGGCTACTACGACGACCCCGCTGACGGCTTGGGGAGCGCCGACACCAACGGCGTGACGACGGACTACAAAAAAGCCGTGGTCACCGTTTCGTATGCAGCGGGCGGCTTTGCGCGCAACGTGACGCTCTCTTCTAACTTCGCCCCGCCGGGTATCGAGAGCGCAACCGGCGGCGGCACGCTCGAGGTACACGTCGTAGACGCTTCTGGCAT
>JAJZPB010000025.1 GCA_021811365.1 bacterium | reverse complement strand
GAAAGCGGAGCGGAAGATGCTGCGGGAGAACTGGAAGATGTGGCAATAGGAGTGATGCTATGCACAGGAACTTGAGCGGTATGGCGCATGAAGATAGTAATGGCAAGAGCGCCCGCCGCTAGCATACTTACATTGATCCATAACCGCCTACTTTCTAGCTTTCGTCTAAGCATGGTGAGAGCCGTCGGCTTTTTTCGTTTACTACGACGCTGGTCCGATAATGACTACGTCATGGTTCGCCGGGACGTACTTCACATCCACTTTCGTCCCGACCGAATACGGAGCGTGTTGGGATGAACCAGCGCCGAATACCATGGTGTTCGCCGAGAACGGTACGCCGCTCTGTGGCGTTATCTGGAGCGTGATGGTGAATTCGCTTTGGTAATTTATGAATCCGTCGAAGTTTGTGGCTGTGACAACGGCCGTTCCGTCGAGTCCGGTCTTCAGCGTCTGCTGCTGCGCCATGTGTTGGAGCCAAGGGATGCCGAAGACGAGATAAGGTCCTCCTAGAGCTGTCGTTAGAACGAAAACTGCGATTACTGCGCCCACGCCCACAAATCTTGCTCCAAGAAACATCACGACGAGGAACACCGCAAGGCCTCCAATTACCGTCCCCCAAGACCACGACGCTGGAAATACGCCGCTGAATTGGAACAGTACCGTAAGAAAAACGGCCAGTAAAGAAAATATGCCCGTCAAAAGAACCGTCGCCCTTTTTGCATCAGTGGTTTCGTCCGATCCAGTTACGGGAATGTTTTGAGGTATTGGCGTCTTGGGTGGTGAAGTCGGTAGTGATACTGCAGGTGCATAAAAGACTGCCAGAGTGGCCTCAAGTATGTCTGACGTTGCCCACCCGTTTTCGGTAAGCGCTTGCACAATTTTGTCCTTATCAACTCCGGCTGCGCGCTGCTGGGTGATGTAGTCGACGAGCGCTTGGTTAGCCATGGTAGTGGGAAAAGTCCTTGCTCTGATAGTACGTATAATTTTGACAAAGCTACTATACCACTGTGTATAGGTGGTCTGTGCTCGGCGTGTTGATTACCGTATATGCCTCTTCCGGTATAACGAGTAACATAGTATTGCTATGGCTCGATCGCAAAGAGTGGCGTACGGATCGGCGGCAGCGGCTACCGCGGTTTTCGCACTCCTCATTGCGGCGTTTGCTTTTCGCGCGCCACGCGTAGCGGTAACCGACGCCTTTCGTTTGGTATTTTCGGACAACGCGTCAAGCACGTCCGCTGCGGAGCAAGGAGCTTTGGGTACCGAGAGCGGCCGGTTTAGCGACCCGTCTATCGGTTTTTCGTTTGCCGTACCCACCGGCTTTCGTGCGGTAAAAAACCTTTCCGACAACGGCGAGACTATTCTTGTGCAGACTTCTTCCGCATCGAGCAGTGTAAGCGATACCGTCGAGGTGTATGTACGCAGCTACAACGGTTCCCCGACGGATATCACCGCAAAAAACATAGAGGCTCAGGCTGGACTTACTGTGCAAAATTCGGTTGCGGTTAGTATTGCGGGCGCACAAGGTCTAGGCTTTCTCGATGCGTCAAGCAACCCTCCGCTCTACGAAGCGTGGTTTGTACACAACGGGTATCTTTTCCAAGCTATGGCATGGGAGAAGGACGCGCCACTGCTCAAAAGCATCCTTGCGTCGTGGCGCTTCAACTAAGTGCGGGGTACGGCGTAAGCGTCTACTATATATAGGTGCGTTTTTATTTTTTCGCCTCCACGGCACTAGAAGATGCGTTTACATATCAAGCGCCACCAAGGCGGTGGCGGGAGCGCTGTAGTTAGAGAGAACGAGAAGAGGTGACTTTGGAGGGCTGAGTGAGTTTAGGAGGATGGTCAGCGAAAATACCGGAAAGGAGGCTTGCGCCGATGACGATAAGCACAATCACCAACAGCCAGATACCGTACCGAGCGTTCTTCCGGCACACGAACCAGTGCAGAAGGAGATACGCTGCGACATAGAGGAAAAGGAATGGCCACGAAACGGGAATAACACCGAGTACTTTCAAAAGAATGCCAGCACAGATGCCGACCACGCCGATGCTTATGACAATCGGCAGCTTTTTGCTGCCGATTGAGAAAGGCTCACGGTATGGAGTAGCCGTATCCTGGCCACCGGGTCTTTCTTTGAGCGATGCAAAAGCTTTCCTGACTTCCTCATCCGACCATCCTCGCGCCTTAAGAGCGTTTGCGATTGCCTCTTCATCCTCGCCCGTAGCGAGCAACTTCTGCACGTAGGCTAGATGGCGTGCGCTAGACATTTTATTAGTCCGGTAGGTTCTGTGAGGCGAAGATACGGTAATCATAGGGGCGGCGGCGCCCTCCGCGCGCGGGAGGTGTGGATAACCTTGAATAGCTGGCGGGTATACTCTCAGGGTATTGATAGTCTAAACCACATTTCCTATGGCAATTCGTGTAGCAATTAATGGCTTTGGTCGCATTGGTCGCGCATTCGTGCGGCGTTCTTGGGGTCGTGATATCGAGATTGTTGCGGTAAACGACCTTGGCTCGCTTGATAATCTCGCCTACCTTCTGAAGTACGACACAGTATATAAGCGAGCGCCGTTTTCGGTCGAAGCACGGGACGGCAAACTTGTCGTAGGTGGCAACGAAGTCGCGTTTCTTTCGGAAAAAGACCCAGCACAGCTGCCGTGGAAAGATATGAACGTCGACGTGGTGGTCGAGAGCACCGGTTTTTTCACGCGTTACGAGGATGCACAGAAGCACGTGCAGGCAGGTGCACGCCGCGTCGTTATCAGTGCGCCCGGCAAAGGCGACGAGGATGTCGGTGCAACGGTACTCATGGGGCTCAATAACGACCGGCTGGTTGGACGTTCGGTAACGAGCAATGCATCGTGCACCACGAATGCATCCTCAGGACTCATCTCGATCCTTGACGAGACAATCGGCATCGAGAAGGCAATCCTTTCGACTACGCATGCCTATACGGCAAGCCAGGCAACAGTCGACAGCCCGAGCAAGAAGGACATGAAAGAAGGGCGCGCTGCAGCACAGAACATCGTGCCCACGTCGACCGGGGCGGCCGTTGCCGTGACAAAAGCGTACCCGGCTCTTGAAGGGAAGTTTGACGGTATCAGCCTGCGCGTACCAGTGCCCGCCGGCTCCATCGCCGACGTAACCTTTATCGCTAAGCGCAACACGACCGCTGAAGAAGTGAATGACATTCTCCGTAAGGCGGCCAGAGACGCTCGCTGGGAGGGTATCTTCACTGTGACTGACGACGAACTCGTGTCTTCAGATGTCGTTGGCGAGCCGTGCGCTTCCATTGCCGACCTAGGCATGACGCGCGTGGTGGACGGCAATCTTGTCAAAGTGCTTGCGTGGTACGACAACGAGATGGGCTACACAGAAAGCCTTGTACGCCACGTGATTGCCGCAGCCAATGCCTAAGGTGTTCATAGCGAGCGACCATGCAGGGTTCGCGCTAAAACGCGTCCTATTCTCGTATCTGCAGGAGAAGGGGTACGCTATCGAAGATCTTGGGGCGCATGAGTTCAATCCGGAAGACGACTACCCGGACTTTGTAGTGCCATGCGCGCGGAGGGTTGTTGCTGAACCTAACAGCCGCGGAATTATCATTGGCGGAAGCGGACAGGGCGAAGCCATGGCGGCAAATCGCATCGAGGGCGCGCGCGCGGCCGTGTTTTACGGAGAACCAAAAGAGCCGCAGACCGACGCAGACGGTGCACAGCTCACCATGATTGCTTCGGTGCGAGAACACAACGATGCGAACCTGCTGTCCCTCGGCGCGCGTTTTCTTACGGCAGAGCAGGCGCGCGCCGCTGTGGACGCCTTTCTTGCCGCACCGTTTTCCGGTGCCGACCGCCATCGGCGACGGCTTGCAAAGTTTTAAGCAAGACGCGCTGGCGAAGCCAGCGCGTCTTGTATACTTGTATAGAAATGCGCCCGTATTCTCGCGGCTTTACGCTCATCGAGCTCCTCGTGGTTATCGCGATCATCGGGCTGCTTTCTTCAATTGTGCTTGCCTCGCTTAGCACCGCGCGCGAAAAAGCGCTCGACGCCGCGCGCATGTCCGACACGAAGTCGCTCGAAACGGCGTTACAGATGTATTTCAACGATCACGGAACATTCCCTGCTAGTTCCGGCCCACAGTCGGTTACCGTTCTTGCGGGCCCACTCTCACCCTATATTGCGCACATTCCGAACGACCCAGACCCGACAATTACCTGGCAATACGAAAGCTGCTCGAGCGCCTGCGCGCAGTATGTGCTCCAGGTATATACCAATGGGGGTTTTTGCAAAACGGGCGTTAACTATCAGCCGTCGTGGTTCTCCGGTGCTCTAAAATGCCCTTTTTGACCGCTCCCTGTTCTCGTATGCTTTCGTAACGGTAGACGCGGAGTATACTTAGCGGCATGACGGTCATTGCTCCGGCGGTGCTCGCGTATTCAAGAAAAGAGTTCGAGGACGCGCTCGCGCTTCTCTCAGGTATTCCTAGCGTCTCTCGAGTCCAGATAGATGTTGTGGATGGGCAGTACGCCGCGCCTCCCACCTGGCCGTACACAGAGTCGGAGGCGCTACGGATTATGCGCGAGCAGCAGCACTTTTTGCCGCATCTCGACCGAATCGAATACGAGGTTGATCTCATGTGTACGGAGATAGAACGCGCTATTGATGACTGGACGGCGCTCGGTGCCTCTCGTTTTACGGTGCATGTGGATGGTCTTCAGCGGGCAGGACTATCTATTGAGAGTCTGAGGAACCAATTTAGTACTTCGCAGGACAACAACGAGAGTTCCGGGGTTATCGCGTTTGGAGTAGCACTGCACCTCGATAGTCGCGCTGATGCCGTCACCGAAGCGGCGGAGCAGGGAGATTACGTGCAGTGTATGGGCATCGCAGAGATAGGTATGCAGGGGCAGCCGTTTGATTCGCGCGTCGTAGAACAGGTTCGGAATCTTCACAGAATGTATCCACGCGTTTTGATTCAGGTGGATGGCGGCGTGTCCGCCGCACACGCTAAGGAGCTTGCGGCGGCGGGTGCGACGACATTTGTGGTCGGTTCGGCAATCATGCGCGCGCAAAACCCGGCAGCCGCGTATGCTGCATTTGACGCGGTGCTCGAGGCAGATCTCTCCCAGAACGCCATCAATCACATTTAGATTGGACTGTGCCGCAAGCTACTAATCCCCCTCAGGACGTTGCGGCACGCGCAGAGCGTGAAATACTACAAATACCATGAACGAGACGGAATCGGGTTTTGAGACATCGCAAAATTTTTCGAGTTCGACTACCGCTGAGCAGCCGAAGAGCGCCATGGCGCGTCTCATTATGCGTACGGGCTTTGTGCAAACGGAAGCGGCAGCGAACAACATCGCGATTGCAATCGCGGTCGCGTGTTTTGTGATTGCTGGGTACCTGCTCTTCGGGGGCTCGACGCCGATTGCTCCGAGCCAGGTGCCGGCTGTAGGAACCATAGGGCCTAACGGCATTCCGCAGCCGTAACGCATAAGCGCATGGAACGAACTGTACGATCGCGCGGCTTTACGCTCATCGAGCTCTTGGTAGTGATTGGCATCATCAGTGTTCTCGCTTCGGTCGTTTTGGTGAACGTGCAGCGCGCGCAGGAGAGAGGAAACGATGCAGCGCGTCTTGCGAACTTGAATGACATGCGCGTGGCGCTTCGACTCTACGCGGCGGCAAACGGACATTACCCGATTACGCGGACGGGTTGCACCTCTCTTCCGTCTGTTGGCTGTACCTCTTCAACCTGGATTGGGTATGGAGGTTCGTGGTCGCTTCATCAAGCGTATACGTCGCCTACTGACAGTACTCCCGTTGGCACGCTACAGACTCTTCTGGCTCCCTATATCTCGCAGCCCGTGAAAGATCCGACCTACGCCTTGTCGTCGGGCACAGATGCGGGCTACCTGTACATGGGCGACGGTACGAGCTACTGCCTCATGGCATTCCGGGTGCCTCAGAATATGCATGATTTTGACTCGAACCTGTGGGACCAGAATACTGGATGGATGCATGCGTGTGGAACCGTTAATGCTGCTGGCCAATGTTCGTCGGGCATAAATGCGGTTTACTACTCCGTAGTCGACCCTTCCGATTCTTTTGCTGTGTCCTCCGGGTGGAACACCGGTTGCTAATCACTCACCAGTTTTGTCAGTTGCCTAGCCCGTACGTGTTATCTTTTTACTATGCTGCCGACCGAACAAGAAATCGAACGGCTCGAAGCGAAAGCACAGTCGATTCGAGAGACCATTCTCGAAATGCTCATTGCGGCAGGAAGCGGGCATACCGCGGGGCCGCTCGGTTTGGCAGATATCTTTGCGGCGTTCTATTTCCATATCCTTGCCCATGACCCAAAAAATCCCGATTGGGATGGGCGGGACCGGCTCATTTTAAGTAACGGCCACACGGTGCCGGTGCGCTACGCGGCAATGGCGCACGCGGGCTACTTTCCGCTTGAAGAATGCAAAACGCTGCGCAAATTCGGCACCCGCCTCCAAGGGCACCCCGAGCGCCTACGCTTGCCAGGACTTGAAACTACTTCGGGCCCCTTAGGAGAAGGGCTCTCGCAGGCAGCTGCCATGGCGTATGGACTCCGGATGGACGGGAAGAAAAACCGCACATACGTGGTCATGGGCGACGGCGAACAAAATGAGGGGCAAGTTTGGGAGGCGGCCATGTGGACGGGGAAGCAGCGGCTGGGAAACCTT
>JAJZPB010000024.1 GCA_021811365.1 bacterium | reverse complement strand
CGGCTTAATTTCGACCTTCGACTTAGTACGCAGCGGCAGCACCGCAACTGATGCGGTAGAGGTGTGGATACGACCCGACTTTTCGGTCACGGGAATGCGCTGCACCCGATGCACGCCCGTCTCGTAACGCAGCGCGTCGTACGCGTCCGCGTTTGCGATTTCGAACACGAGGTCGTCGACCACACGTGTCTTCCATCCTCTGCTCTCTGCGTATTTGAGGTACATCTGCTCAAGGTCGTGCGCGAAGTGCGACGCCTCGTCGCCTCCTGCGCCAGCGCGTAGCTCCATAACGACCGAGCTCGGCCGTTCAGCCTCTTCCGTCTCCTTCGCGAGGATTCGCTCAATTTCCGCAAGGATTTCGTGCTGCCGCGCACGAATACGGGCCTCGTCCTCTCCGGCCATACGCAGCAGCTCCGGGTCGTCGCCTGCGGCAGCACGCGCGCCCGACGCCTCGTCTTGGAGGCGTTCATACTCTTCAGCCAGATACGCCGTTGCAAAATTGCTCTTAAATTCTGTCGAATATTCCATAGAAGTCATCCTACAACAAACGAGCAGACCGGAATCACCTTGCGGAGACTCTGCGTAGGGCGACGGGCCAAGCAGGAGGAAATTTTCCAACAGGAAAATATTCCGAACACCGCAAAATCATTCCGGTTTGCGCGGCCCCTATTTGCGCTTCGCGGCGCGCTGGCGGAAACGCTCAACTTGGCCAGCCTTGTCGAGCATGCGACCTTCGCCGGTGTATATAGGATGCGACTTGCTCGAAATTTCTACGGTCACCTTTGGGTACTCCTTTTTTTCGTACGTACCCTTTTCCGAGGTGCGGATGGTCGAACCGATCAGAAACTGCGCGCCCGAAGCCAGATCCTCAAAAAGAACCGGGCGGTAGTCGGCGGGATGTATATCCTTTTTCATTGCGTTACCAGCCTACCACAGCGCGCGCTGTCTGGGAAGCGCCAGGCGCCGCGTCCGTTCAGCAGGCTTGCTACTAGCCGCCGGACCCATTGAGGAGTGCAATGTCCTTCTCAAATTGCTGCGTAAAGCCCATAACACCGTCGCCATAGAAAGCAAAGGCCGGATTACTTGCGCCACCCCACCCGGCAAAGTATCGAAGCGCCGCAAGCCGCTCCGCCGCCGGCGTTCCGGCAGCGGCACCGTTATCGGCCATGAGCATTGCCGTTGCCATGATTGCATCGCGCGGGCTCCACGGATTACTCGGGCCAGTGCCGCCCGTAAGCGTACGCACCCGGTCCTTGCTTGCAACGTACTGCCACGGCCCTAGCCAGAATTGGGACATTGAAATCGAGCGGAATGCATTAGTGCAATCACCCGTATTCACATTTACAAACCCTCCGTAGCAGACCCAGGTCGACGGGATGAATTGACCCGGTCCCATCGCACCACCCCAGCCATAAGGGGGCTTACGCGAAACCGGCATCGCATTCGGGTCGAGTCCGAGCGTTTTGGTGATGTATACGAAGACCGGCTGGTCGCGATTGGGCGACATGTCAGTACGCCACCGTCCGGTACCAAGATCTTGGCCGAGATTGGTCTCTTGCTTAAGAATGCCGAGTGTGAGCGCTGCGGGCACGCCGGTCGCTTTTTGAGCCTGCTCAGCATAGGTGAGCGCTGTCCCAAAGGGGATCGCGGCACTGTCGCGCAGCTGGAAAAGCGCGCTTCGTATCTGCGCCGCCGTCTGCTGGTTGCTCGCGATAAGTTTTTGGAAATTCGACTCGACGCCTTTTGTTTGCGCGAGCAGGTGCTGTTTTCCACTCTCCTGCTGCTGAATTGACTGCTGTGCGAGTCTCGCCTCCTGCTGTAGCTGCTCTTGCTCGGAAAGGCGCGCCTGCAGTGCTTGTTTCTCCGCTTCCGTAGACGAGCTCGTCAGCGCAATGTTCGTAAACGAGGAGGAAAGCGCTCTTTTAATCGATGCGAATGCGCCGAGGTCGCTAAAGAAACCAGATACGTCTTTCGAACCAAACGCGATACCTACGATGGAGTACTGGTCAAGCATCTCGGTTCTACGAAGAATCTGCGCGAGCGAATCTTTTTCCTTCGTCAGTTGCGATGAAAGCTGATGAAGCGCGGTGTCATGGTTTGAAATGTTACCGTTCAACTGCTCGACGGCTAGTCCGATCGCTTGTATCTGCAGCTGGGTTTTTCGTATTTGGGCGTCGTAGGCATCAATCTGTGACTGAAGAGTCTGATGCTGGTTCTGCGCCTTATCGAGCAGGCTCTGCTGCACAGCGATCTGCTGTTCGATTTGGTTTAGCTGTGCCTGCAGTTGCTGCTGGCGACTCGATACGACCTGTTGTACAGGCGTAGTGCTTGCGGCTTGCTGGGCATACACCGCTACCGGGAACGAAGCGGACACGCACGCTGCAACAAAAAGAAAAAACCGGCCCATTACGGGACCCAGTTTACCACAGCAAAAACCTCTCGGTGTTACTCCTCCTGAGCCTCTTCTTCCTTGCCCTTCTTCTCTACCTCAATGTTGGCAATGTCTACTGCAGGAGCTTCTGCCGTCTCTTCAGCAACTGCCTGCACGAGCGCGAGGAGCTCTTCCGGATCGCCTACGAGCGCAACCCCAGCAGGAAGCTTGAGGTCGCTTGCGCGAATCTGGTCATCAATAGTCGCGAGTACCGAGATATCGACCTCGATTTGGTGCGGCAAATTCATCGGGTCAGCCTCAACCTCGATTTCGTGAAGCACCTTTACCACGTTTGCGCCCGCCCGTACCGCTGGGGACTCACCCACGTACTCTAGCGGAATGGCGACCTCAACTTTCTGCCCCTTAGTAACCGCGTAGAAGTCAACATGGCGCGGTTTATTTGTGAGTGGATCGAGGTCCACTTCGTGAATGAGCACGGGTAGCTCCTTGCCGAGTCCGCTAAGCGTCACAATGGTCGCCTCCCCCGCCTCTCGCAGCACCTTTTCAAATTGGCGAGAATCAATCACCAGTGCGGCGGTCTTTTGATGAGCGCCGTAGACGACGCCCGGCAACTTGCCAGCGCGGCGCAGGACGCGCGCCTTAGTCTTTGGGCGTGTTTCTACAGAAAGCGTAAGCATTATGGCCGCACTATACGGTACCGCATTCAATTACGCAACCGTGGTCTAAGCTACGGCAGCCGCGACCTTACGCAGTCGGGCAAGAAAGACTGCACGCGCCGCCTCCACGTTTTCGTCCTTGCCGCCCCATGTCCTAATCGCTTCTTCTTGAAGCGCACGGGCGAATGAAAACGTAAGCGGCCACGGTGCCCTCGCCTGTCGAGCGCGCTTCGTGATTGCAGCCAAATTCTCTGTCGCTTCGTCGGGATCTTGACCGCCGGAAAGGAATACGACCCCTGCAATTTGCCGCGGCACGCTTTCCATGAGCGCAGAAACCGTATCTTCAGCGACTTCCTCGGGCGTATCCTTGCGGCCACTCTCGCTTCCCGAGAGCGCCATCGAGGTTTTCAGAATGATACTCGCGCGATCAACTGCTTGTTCTTGTAGAACGGAAAAGAGTGCCCCCATGGTCTCCGCGATTACTGCGCGCGCACGCGCTCGAGAGTGTTTTCCGTCAAGCAATACCTCTGGCTCCAGTATCGGCACCATGCCGGCCATCTGCACCTCCTTTGCATACGTCGCGAGCCGTTTTGCATTTTCATGAGTAGCCGCAGCGCTCGGTAAACGATCGCCATCGATACGAAACACTGCGCGCCACTTGGTAAACCGCGCGCCCTGTTTCTTGTACGCAAGCAGCCGCTCCGAGAGCCCAATGAGGCCTTTCGTTATGAGCTCGTCCTCGCTCGACGGAAACGAGTCGGTTCCCTCGTCCACCTTGATGCCGGGCGCTATGCCCCGCTCGGAAAGTGAACGAGGAAAGAGTTCTTGGTCGCTCCCCGCTTGGCCGAGTGTTTCTTCGTACAATATGACGCCAGAAAGATATTCTTCGATTCCGGGCGCGTCGAGAAAAAGGTCGCGAAACTTTCGGCGCATTTCCGGCCCGGTCGGAATCCCGTAGGCGGCGAGTCGTTTAACGTCAGCGGTCTGCGTACTTTCGTCTGCTGCGAGCAATCCTTTGCCTGGCGAAACGAGTGTGCGCGCTTCTACTACAAGATCAGTCATGAGCCAATCGTACCACGCTCGTGCGGGCGCCTATCCACGCACAACCGTTTCTTGTGTGTGAACAATCATGCGGGAGTGGTACACTCGGACTCATGGATTTTATTGCGATTGGAGACACGACCGTTGATGAATTTATCCGACTTAAAGATGCACAGATACACTGCGACCTCAACCAGGAGAACTGCACCATCGCGATGAGCTGGGGCGACAAAATCCCTTACGAATTTTCCGTCCGTATAGCGGGCGTCGGTAATGCGGCAAACGCAGCAGTAGCAGCTGCTCGACTGGGGCTCTCAACCGCCTTTGTCTCGAACGTGGGCGATGACTCCTACGGCCAAGACATCCTGAGCGTTTTTGGCAACGAGGGCGTTGATACGCGGTACGTAACCACGAACGCACATACGGCAACTAACCACGACTACGTTCTCTGGTTCGAAGCCGAACGCACCATTCTGGTCCGGCACGAAGACTACCCCTATACCGTTCCTGAAAACTTTGAGGCACCGAAGTGGATCTACCTCTCCTCGGCTGGCCGCTCGCTTGAGTTCCATCTGGCGCTTGCCCGGTGGTGCGAAGAACACCCCGAGTCCAAGCTCGCATTTCAGCCGAGCACTTTCGAAATGGCGCTAGGGACCGAAAAACTTGCGCCACTGTATCGCGCGAGCGAACTGGTCGCCTGCAACAAAGAGGAGGCAGAGCGCATCCTTACTCTCGGAGAAACGAACGAGTCCGAGCTCCTCGACCGCATGCACGAACTTGGTCCGAAAATCGTGCTCATCACCGACGGCCCGAACGGCGCTTTTGTCTCCGACGGCACACAGAAACTTAAAGTTCCGATGTACCCAGATCCCAAACCGCCACTCGATCGTACGGGTGCTGGTGACGCCACCACCTCTACCTTTGTCGCCGCGCTGGCGCTTGGCCTCTCACTTGAAGACGCGCTACGCTGGGGACCCGTTAACTCCATGTCCGTCGTGCAAGAAATTGGAGCGCAAAAGGGCCTACTCTCGCGCGAAAAACTAGAAGCATTCCTAGCCAGTGCGCCGCTCACATACGTAGCTACGCCGCTCGCCTAATATTTTACCGCTTTCGTTTCTAGCTGGTAGGACAGTTGATGAATGGAAAAGGCCTGAGAAGGCTCTCAGACCTTTTCCATTCTCCGTATGCATCCTATTTCTTGTGCCCTTTGTATCCTAAGGACGAATAGAACGGCGCTTCAGACCCCTGCGTATAGCTTACTAAATTACCAGCGCGAGCAACATGGATAATAAGTAGCGCTGCCCCTGAGCCGAATATGGTGATAATCAGTACCGCAAAATACGCGTTCAATCTGTAGGTAAGCGTGTGCATAAGGCGCTATGGTGCGCTCGGCGCACCCGTGATTGAGGGCGGTGGCGGAGGCGCCGCAGAACTGCCCGAGAAAAAATTCACGGCAATAATCGCAATCACGACCACAACCAGAACCACGACGAGCGCTTTTTGTGCGCCCGCTTCGTCCTGCGCAAGCCCTAAACGAATTACCAACCCAGCAATCAACGACGGTTTTTGGGCGGTAGCGGGCGTCATGTACTGCTCTTCGTTAAATTGAAGGTCTGCCATATGCCCAAGTATGGCACGCCGTTACTGAAAACGGATATTTTTATCCACTACGCGCTCGCAAATGCGCGGACCGACTCGGCAATGCCCGAGACGCTGAGTCCGTGATGCGCCAGAAGCTCTTCTGGCGCGCCCGATTGTCCGAATTCGTCCTTAATGCCGAGTCGAAGCACCGGTACCGGAAGCGCGCCGCTCAAGTACTCTGCAACGGCGCTACCAAAGCCACCGGCAACTTGGTGCTCCTCAACCGTGACCACGCGACCGGCTTTTTTAGCCGCGGCACGTACCGCCGACTCGTCGAGCGGTTTAATTGTGGGGACATGCAGCACGCTCGTCTCCAGCCCCTCCTCAGCAAGTAGCTTTGCGGCTTCGAGCGCGCTATAGCTGAGTGAGCCCGTAGATACAAGCGCGACTCTCGGCGCCTGCGCTTCCCAAAGCGAGAGCGCCTTCCCGAGCACAAATGGTGACCCAGTAGTCGTAAAGACCGGCGTCGCGCTTCTCCCAAAGCGCAGGTACACCGGCCCTTGGTGCGCCGCGGCGGCTACTACCGCCTTACGCGCCTCCTCTGCGTCGCCGGGAGCAAGCACCAGCATCCCCGGAAGCATGCGCATGAGTCCAATATCTTCGAGCATCTGATGTGTGGCGCCATCGGGCCCGACCGAAACGCCTGCGTGCATGCCGCACACTTTTACGTTTGCCTTGTTAATCGCGATTGTCGTGCGGATCTGTTCGTAGTTGCGGCCCGGATTAAAAGCCGCGTAGCTCGCGATAAACGGCACCTTGCCCACTGCCGCAAAGCCGCTGCCCAAGGCGGCCATGTTTTGCTCACCGATGCCGACCTCGATAAAGCGCTCGGGAAATTCCTTCTCAAACCACTCGGCACGGGTGCTTTCGGAAAGATCAGCACACAGCACGAGCACGTTCGGATTTTCTCTTCCTGCCTCGATCGTACCTTTGCCAAATCCGTCGCGCGTCGGCGCCTGTTCAATATCTTCGGCAAAAAGCTGCTCTGATAACTGGGCTGCGGGGTTAATCATGGCTTCGTGTGATTAGTTTGCAGCGCGCGGCGTGCGGGAAGCTGCCAGAATCTATTAGGCATATTCATGCGGGAGTTTCCCACGCAAACTGCGTAGCTCCTTGAGCATCTCCCGGCCCTGCTCCTTTTTGGACCACACATCCTCAGGGCCGGCGCCCGGCGGCGCGCCATGCCAGCGATAGTCGAACTCAATCTCCTTCACCCCTTTGCCCGGAATCGTGTGCGCAATAATTACGGTCGGTTTTTCGTAAATCGCCTTAGCCTCGTCAACCTTCTCGATAAATGCGCGTATGTCGTTTCCATTCACCTCAAGCACGTGCCAGTTGAAAGCTTCATATTTCGCGCGTAGCGATTCGAGCGGCATCACGTCTTCGGTCATGCCGTCTATCTGGATGTTATTGCGGTCGATGACCGCGGTAAGGTTTCCCAGCCGCTGCTTCCCCGTCCACATGGCCGCCTCCCAAACTTGCCCCTCATTTTGTTCGCCGTCGCCCATGACCACGTATGTGCGGTTTTTCTTCCCGTCCATTCGGAGTCCATACGCCATGGCAGCTGCCTGCGAGAGCCCTTCTCCTAAAGGGCCCGAAGTAGTTTCAAGCCCTGGCAAGCGCAGGCGCTCGGGGTGCCCCTGGAGACGGGCGCCGAATTTGCGCAGCGTCTTGCATTCTTCAAGCGGAAAGTAGCCCGCGTGCGCCATTGCCGCGTAGCGCACCGGCACCGTGTGGCCGTTACTTAAAACGAGCCGGTCCCGCCCATCCCAGTCTGGATTTTTTGGGTCATGGGCAAGGATATGGAAATAGAACGCCGCAAAGATATCTGCCAAACCGAGCGGCCCCGCGGGATGCCCGCTTCCTGCCGCAATGAGCATTTCGAGAATGGTCTCTCGAATCGACTGTGCTTTCGCTTCGAGCCGTTCGATTTCTTGTTCGGTCGGCGTCATAGTAAAAAGATAACACGTACGGGCTAGGCAACTG
>JAJZPB010000023.1 GCA_021811365.1 bacterium | reverse complement strand
TTTAGTCATGCTGGATGATCTGCTTCACTGAAAGGTAGTCACCGTCGCGCGCTGGGAATTGTGCAGTAATCTTTTCGGTGTAGCGACCGGCCGCATGCGGCGCGGCATCCTCTCGCATGACGTTACGGTGCGTAGGAACCTGTTCGGCAGCAGTCGGAAGATCTAGTGTCTCAAGCTGACCAACGTAGCCGATAATCGCTTCAAATTCCTTCGCAAACGCGTCCACCTGCGCTTCCGAAAGCGAGAGCCGCGCGAGCGCTGCAAGCTTGCGCACCTCATCAGTTCTAGCCATGGCGCTACTGTACCACAAGCCTTTTCACGCGTCCGCTAGGCACTACGCGCCCAGTCGCTTACGAAACTCCTCCTCGTCTATCACCGGAATCCCGAGCTGTTGCGCTTTCGTAAGCTTCGATCCGGCTGCGTCACCAGCAACGACAAACGACGTTTTCGCCGAGACGCTGCTCGCAGCCTTGCCTCCGGCCGCACGAACCAGTGTCTCAGCGTCTTCACGGCTCAAGGTCGGCAACGTACCAGTAACCACAACTGTTTGCCCCATAAGCAGTCCACCAACTGGCGCTTCAACCGCCTGGACGTCGAGGTGGCGGAGTAGCCGCGCGAGCATCCCCTCGTTTCGAGAATCAGCAAACCAATCCGCAACAGCCTTACCGATGACCGGACCAATGCCATCAATAGCGGAGAGCTGCTCCGCGCTCGCGGTGCGGAGCGCCGCGAGCGTTTTGAAGCGAGTTGCGAGAATAAACGCATTCTCTTCCCCAACGTGGGCAATGCCGAGGCCGATGAGAAGCCGGTCGAGCGGTACCGTTCGCGCGTCAGCAATCGACTTGATAAGGTTCGTCGCCTTTTTTTCTTCGAATCCTTCGAGCTGCAAGAGCTCGTCTTTGGTGAGCTCGAAAAAGTCGTCGAACTCGCTCACCAACTCGTGTTCCATGAGCGTGCGCACCGTCTCGCTTCCCAGTCCGTCGATGTCGAGCGCGCTCTTCCCCGCAAAGTGACCGAGCGCTCGCAATTGCTGTTCGAACGACCCCGCAACTGCACAGCGATGTGCAGACTCTCCCGGTACTCGTTCTATAGCGCCATCGCCGCCGCACAGGGGCGAGCGTGTCGGAAACTGCCAGGCCTTTGCTTCCCTGGGCCGCAGCTCTTTTATGACCTGCACAACCTCCGGGATAACGTCGCCCGCTTTCTGTAGTATGACCGTGTCGCCGATCCGGAGGTCTTTTTCTTTGATGAAATCTTCGTTGTGCAGCGTGGCGCGCGCAACTACGGTGCCCGCAACCGCAACCGGCCGTAAGTGCGCCACAGGCGTAAGCTTGCCGGTACGACCGACCTGCAGTGAGATGTTCTCGATTACCGTCTGTACCTGCTCTGGCGGAAACTTGTAGGCAATCGCGAACCGGGGCGCTTTCCCGGTATACCCGAGAACCTCTTGCACCGACCGCTCGTCCACCTTCACGACTACGCCATCGAGCTGGTAATCAAGCTGCTCTCGTGCACTGCCGCGCCATCGTTCGCGGTAGGCGTACACCTCTTCAAGCGTTTCGACATGCCGGTGTTCGCGATTCACCGGCAGTCCGAGGGCGCGCAGGTAGTCAAGTTCACCAGTCTGCGTTTCCGGTACGGTTTCCGACGTACGCGCAAGGTCGTACACAAAAGCGCCAAGCGGGCGTGCTAGGGCTACGCGCGGGTCGAGCTGTCGGACGCTCCCCGCTGCGGCATTACGCGGATTCGCAAAGAGCGGCAGCCCTGCCGCAGCTCGCTCTCTGTTTAGCTTTTCAAAACCAGAACGGCGCAGGTACACCTCGCCTTCCACAACGAGGTCGACGGGCCGCGAAAGCCGCTGTGGCACTTCTCGTATGGTCCGCACATTGTGCGTCACGTCTTCGCCAACTATGCCATCGCCGCGCGTTGCTGCGAGCGCGAGCGCGCCTTTTTGGTACGTGAAAACGATCTTAAGCCCGTCGATTTTAAGCTCAAGGTCATATGATACCGCCCGCCCGCCCGCGAGCTTGCGCACGCGCTCGTCGAATGCGCGCACCTCTTCTTCTGTAAACGCGTCGTTGAAGGACCACTGCGGGACCTCGTGTTTGACCTTTTTGAGTTCCGGCAGCGCGTCGCCGACAACGCGGCTATTTACCGATGCGCTGTGCGCCAGCGCTGGGTACTGCTCCTCGAGCGCGCGCAGCTCCCGCGCAAGCGCGTCATACGCGTCATCAGAAATTTCAGGTGCGTCGAGCGTGTAGTAGCGGTGCGCGTGGTGCGCGAGCAGCTTGCGCAGCTTAATTGCACGTTCCGCTGTTTGCTTGGGGATTGCCATAACCCCCCATACTATAGCCGAAAGCGTGAAAAAGAGCTTTAGTAGAAGGCTTCAAGCCCCTGGGAGGCGAAGCTCGCAGAGCCCGGCGTGGCGCTTGTCACGCGCGAACAAGAGACGTCGTATCCTTGCGAAAATATGTACGTAATCGGCTTTGCCGTGGTCGGGTCCGGCTTATACACGATGATGTCAGCGCACTCTGCTCCGCCATCCACGGGCATGCGCCCTTTAAAGACGAGATCGGTACCATTCAATCCGCCCGACGGGTTTGGAAAAGGCGTTGGCGTTGTGCCCTCACACGAAACCGAGGGCGTGTTGCCGGTTTTGTTGTAGGTGTCGTAGTTGAAGACATCCTGTTTTTGGTCTGCATACAGCGCGCACTCGAGCGCCGCATCGGCTGCATAAAACGCGTCTTGCGCGCGCAAGGCCGTCGAGGTCAGCTGTTCCTGTTTAAAGGCGATTGTGCCGAGCGAAAGTCCGATTGCTAGCATGACCGACATGAAGATAACTGCAATGAGGAGTGCAAAGCCGCGTGCAGGGAGAGTTTTGTGCGTATGCACGCGCGCGCTCTGCAGTTGTCCCGCCAGAAGCTGTTTACTTGCTGTCGCAAAAGATCTCATTGCCATGGCGTAAGGTCGTCGGTAGTGCTGACGTGATAAGTGGAACCGTGGAGGCTCCACGTCACCGTTGAAACCACCTGTTCAACCGGAGCGTACGTCGTGCCAACGCTATCAACCGTAACAATACGCGTGAAAGCCGTCGCCACGCCTGACACGCGATTATAGACATTTTGCGACCCACTCGTCAGTTGGAGGGGACTGTTGCAAGAGGCCCCTCCTGTCGAACAAGGCAGGAGTGGCCGCCCCGTCGAGCTCGGGTACGGATGGCCCCAATTGCCGAGGTGCATTTCGCAGCCGCCACTCGCTTTTTCACACCCGCTTACATCCGACAGGAATGCTGTCCACGCGTCAGTCGAAGCGTTACTGGTAGTTTTGTCTTTATTGTACGCGTTCAAATAGTCGTCGTCTCGTATAGCGCGAACGTACTCAACCGCCTCTTGCGACAAACTAGAGGCGGTCAACTGATCCTGCGCCACTTGCGCAGCGCGAAGACTGTTCCCCGCGGCCCATAGGGGCCCGGAGATTGAAAGCGCAACGATGGCGATCGCAACGAGCGACTCAACGAGTGTGAACCCTCGAGCGCTCTGCGCAGCTGCCTTTTTTTCAAGATAGGTCATAGGTCGGTGCCGCGCATAACGGCTGAGGTTTGTACTGCAAAAGGAACCAGGTTACCCGGCCCGGCTGACGTATCCCCGCTCACCGTAATGAATACATACGGCTGCACGGTGTCTATGTTGGCGCCGGTAGAGGTTGCTGTGCCGTTTACAACGAATGTGAGGTTTTGTACCTGCACCGATGGCTCGGTAAGCGGCGTGGGCGCCCCCCCATTAATAGACTCGTAGATAGTTCCGCTCGAAGGCGGAAGACTGTACTCAATCTTGTCTCCGTTCTGATCCGTGAAGTAGAGCGTAGCGCCGGAGTTGCAGTCGCCGCCGGTGGGCGTATTGCAATTATACTGCGTACCCGTGCGGATGGTGCGGGTCATGGTGGTAAGCGCAAACGCGAGGTTATCAATGCCGGTAGCGGATGCCTGCGCGCGTTGACTCGTGTCGAGCATTACGAGATATGCCCCCGAAGCAAGCATCATCACCATGGCGAAAACACTCACGGCAACCATAAGCTCGATGAGCGTGAATCCCTTGCGAAAAGATGGTGGCATATTTTTCATATACACGCGTTGCCGGTAGCCGTGATCTCTCCGGCAGCATTTACTTCAACCACCGCTAAACCGCCCGAACTCGACGTAAGCTTTATGCACGCTTTTGTGATAGTTTGCCCAACTACACGAAAAGGGTTGTTTTCTGAGTACAACCAACTGCCACCACTCGTACCTGCCGCCATATACGTCGTTGCATTCGGGCGGGCAAAGACAATATCGAGCTGAGCGAAAGTGCCTCCTGACGCGCATTCCCAGTTATCAGTAGCGCCGCTCGGCACATCAACGCAAAAGTCCTGAATGGAGATGCCATTCCCGATTTTATACGAAGCCGCCTGCACGTCGCTTCCTGCCTCATACCGACAATCGCCCGGTGCCGGATTCGGCGGGGGAGGTTCTCCGCTTTTTACCGGGTGACACAATGGCGTACCGCTCACATCCGGAAAACTATCCGCAAATAGTATGAACGCCCGGGGAGATGCGAGCTGAAAATCGACCCCGTACCCGACGCTGCTTGCGCCAATAGTTTGCCCTCCCACGCCATAATTCTGCGCGCCACGAATGGTGAGCGCGACGTCATACGCCGTATTAGCGAGCAGAAAGCTTCTGTTGAAAGACGATTGACTCGTGAGAGCAATGACCGCCAAAACCATAATGATGGCAATAACAATGAGCATCTCAATGAGCGTAAACCCGCGACTCCGCGTAGGCGCACGAAGAATCTTTCCGTGGCGGCTCATGCGAAAAAAATAAGAAAGGGGTTCCATGAGATGAAGAAATAGGCAAGCAAGAAACCGGCAGCAAGGAATGGTGCAAACGGAACCTCAACCCCCATTCTAGAACCACGAGGCCGTCGCGCCAACATGATTATCCCAATAATAGCGCCGACCCAAAAAGAAAATAGGAAGCCAGGCAGCGCCGACGAGCCGACCAGAAGCGCAAGTCCGAGCGCAAGAGGAGAATCTGCGAACCCGAGCGCGCGGCCGCCTGAAAAAACATACAGCGCAAAAAGCGTAAGCGCGATACCTGCCGACACCACGAGCGAAACCCCGAGCGTATATCGGGAAGACGCTTCGAAAATGCGCGCCGCAAGCGATGCAACAACAAACGTCCCGAGAAACGGCGGCGGCAACACCTGGTGCGCTAGGTCATAGAGCACGAGCGCGGTGAGCGCAGAAAGCGCAATGAGCGCAAACCCGAGCGCAGGCGTGAGTCCGAGCTTCAAGTAACTCAGGACGAAAAGAGCCCCGAGCGCAATTTCTGACACGGGCGCTACCGCGGAGAGGCGCACCCCGCAACACACTGCCCTTCCGCGCGCGAACACATAGGAAACAATTGGCACGAGGGCCCACCACGCGAGTTCCTTCCCGCATGCGTCGCAGCGCGACCGTCCTACCAACACCCCTTCTTCCGTCGCGTAGCGGCCAGCAAGCACTCCGACGAAACTCGCCGCTACCGTACCCAAGACAAAAAAAAGTACCAAGAACACCGGAGCATCCATTGCCCGTAAGTATACCCTCCCACACGCTTTGAGCGCTCCTCAGATGGGTATAGCAAAACACCGGCCTACGCCGGTGTTTTGCTATACCCACCTGGGAGTGATTACGGACAAACTGTGTTTGTTGAGAGAGATGTTGTTGTAGTAGTGGAATTACCAGTACTATCGACACAGAAGTATACACCTGTCTTTGACTTCGAAGCTGCAGAAACAGCGTACGCATCACCTGCCAAGGTAATATTGCACGTTGGTGATGAGCCATTATTGTTAATTCCTTGAATAGCGTTCGCTATCGGAACACCGTCACCGGAGTTAGCAAACATCGTACCAGCCGTAGGCGCGCAAGAGTTAACTACGGAACCGGTACTGTTGTACTTGCTCCCATTATCGTTATAGTAAATCTCCGCCTGGGTCTGGATGGTGTTCAGGTCAGACTGGATGGCGGCATCAGAGCCTTTCGAGCGAGCGGTCGTGAGCGACGCAAGCACCACGGCCGAGAGAATGCCGATGATGGCAATCACGACGAGCAATTCGATGAGGGTGAAGCCTCGAAAACGATTTTTATGCATAATTGATTTCATTCCGCTAATACCGCTAGTATACGCGGCTTTTCCGGTCTATGCCCTAGTTTGCGACCGCGCCTGTGGATATCTTTTGCGAGCGCAAGCTCTTTGCTACATGGCGCCAGCCAGGTTGTATATAGGCAGTAGAACAGCCGCGACGAGGATACCGACCCCGAGACCAAGCATCACAATCATGATCGGCTCGATAAGCCCCACGAGGGTATCGACCGCGTTGATTACCTCGCGGTTATAAAACTTTGCCAGTGTAGACAGAATCTTGCCGAGTTCGCCGGTCTCCTCGCCCACGCGTATCATGGCGCTCATGATTCCCGGAATCTCCGGGTAGCGGCTCATCGCTTCAGAAATGGACAACCCGCCCTTTACCTGCCGCGCGACGTCTTCAAGAATCTCCTGGTACGCCGCGTTACCGACGACCGCGGCGGTTATGTCGAGCGCCTCAAGCACCGAAACGCCCGAGATGAGCATGGTTGAAAAGTTGTCGGCGATGCGCGAGAGGTAGAGCTTTTGGTACAGGTCGCCCACGTAGGGAACGGAGAGCCGGAGGCTGTCGAGGTAGAGCTTCCCGCTGGGCGTTTTGCTCAGTCGCCAGATATACACGCCGAGCGCAATGAGGCCAATCAGCACGAAAATGCCGTACTGCGTCAGGAAATTCGAAAATCCAATGATAATGCTCGTGTAAATCGGAACCTTCTGCCCTCCTTGTAGCAGCACGGCGCTAATTTTCGGAATCACGAGCGTGAGCATGAGCGCCATCACCGCGAAGAACACAAAAATAACGAAGGCGGGGTAAATGAGCGCGTTTGAGGCCTTACTTACCACGTCGTAGGAACGATCGAGGTAGTCGGCCAAGTATACGAAGGTCTCGGAGAGCTTCCCTGATTCTTCTCCCGCATGCACCATGTTTACGTAAAACGTCGAGAAGATTTTCGGATGCTTCGCGAGCGCCTTGCTGATCGGGCTGCCGCCCTGAAGATCGTCGGCAACCGCGGTGAGTGCCGCTGCGAGCGGTTTGCTCTGCACCTCGGCCGCCAGGAGGCGAAAGACGCGCAGCGCCGAGACCTGCGCCTCAAAGAGCGTTGCAACTTGCCGCGAGAGAATAACGACGTCTTTGTTGGATACCCGATTAAAGATTGGAATATCCATCTCGAGAAGCGACTTTTTTTGCGTCGACTCGATTGCTGAAATGACGAGGTTGCGGCGCTGTAGCGCAGCGATGGCAGAGTCGCGCGAGAGCGCGTCAATCGAGCCGTCGCGCTCGTGTCCGTCCTGATCGATGGCGTGGTAGGTAAACAGCATAGGCGTTACACGTAGTGTTCGAACGTCTTCGGGTCCATGGCGTGCGCGTAGGCGTGCTCGACGGTTACCTCCCCTTTGCGGACCAGGTCGGCAAGCATACGGTCCATGTCGATCATTCCCTCTTCAGACGAAGTCTGGATGACTGCGCCGATTTCGTGCGTTTGCCCTTCGCGAATGAGGTTGGCAATCGCGTTGTTGTTGATAAGCAGCTCGTACGCCGGTATAAGACCGCCCGAAATCCGCGGAATGAGCCGCTGCGAAAAGACCCCCGTCAGACTCCCTGCCAGCTGTACGCGAACCTGGTCCTGCTGCTCTGCCGGGAACATGTCGATGA
>JAJZPB010000006.1 GCA_021811365.1 bacterium | reverse complement strand
TGTTCGAAATCGCAAACGCGGACGCGTACGATGCGCTGCGCTACGAGACGGGCGTGCATCGGGTGCAGCGCATTCCCGTGACCGAAAAGTCGGGTCGTATCCACACCTCTACCGCATCAGTTGCGGTGCTGCCGCTGCGTACTAAGTCGAAGGTCGAAATTAAGCCGGCCGATATCGAGATGGAGTTTTCAAGAAGCGGCGGAGCTGGTGGCCAGAACGTGAACAAAGTCGAGACCGCTGTGCGGCTCATCCATACGCCCACCGGCATCGACGTACGATCCTCCTCTGAACGTAGCCAGCAGGCAAATCGGGAGAAGGCCATGCAAATCCTTACCGCGAAGCTTGACCAGCGTCATGAAGAGGAAGAGGCGAGAAAGCACGCAGCACAACGCAAGCAGCAAATCGGCACGGGGGACCGTTCCGAAAAAATCCGCACCTACAATTTCATGCAGGATCGGGTCACCGACCACCGACTCAAGGAGTCCTGGCACAATTTGCCTGCGATTATGGCCGGTGGCATCGAGGACCTGGTCAGGGCCCTCCAGCACGCGCAGGCAGCAAACGCGGAGTCGAGCGAGAACGCCGAATGAGCCCGGGTAGGGACGAGGTATTGCGCGGAGTCCGTGTTTCCGGTAGAGTAGGCCACGTAATGACCGAAACAGCACAGGCAGACGTACAGCGCCTCTTTGACTCAGGGGCGCATTTTGCGCAGGTTAAAAGCCGCCGGCATCCGTCGATGAAGCGATTTCTCGTTGGCACCAAGGGTCGGCAGGAGATTATTGACCTCGTACAGACCATAGAACAGCTTGAGGCTGCCAAGGCGGCTATGGGCGCGTTTGCGCGTGACGGGAAGACGGTACTCTTTGTGGGTGGCAAGGTTGAGGTGAGCAGCCTCGTGAAGAACGCCGCTGAGAAAATCGCGCAGCCCTACGTATCGACTCGCTGGCTCGGCGGCACCATTTCAAACTGGGCGGAACTCAAGAAACGTGTCGACCGACTTGCGGAGCTTTCCGATAAAGCGTCGTTTGAAGCGTTGTCGAAGCAGCGCACGAAACTGGAGTCGCTCTACCTTGAGCGCGAGCGCGAGCGCCTTGAGCGACGCCTCGACGGGCTTGCCGGGCTGAGCAAGCGTCCCGACGCGCTCGTGATTATCGACACCAAACGAGAGCATCATGCTGTGAAGGAGGCGCGCGAAGCCGGTATTCCGATTATCGCGATTATGAGTTCAGACTGTGATCTCGCTGAGGCCGCTTATCCTATTGTGGCGAACGACGCATCACGCACAACCGTCGGTCTCCTGCTCGACGACCTCGTAAGCGCTTTTGAACGAGGCCGCGCCGCGTAACCCGCGCGAGCTACGGGCGTGCTATCATTCTTTACATTCACGTATCATGGAATTGACCACAGAACGCATAAAGGAATTGCGGGACGCCACGGGCGTTTCGATTATGCAGTGCAAAAAAGCGCTCGAAGAGGCGAATGGCGATCTCGCGCAGGCGAAGGTGATTCTTGCGAAACGTTCTGCGGTTTCGGCGCAAAAAAAAGCAGACCGTGAGCTCGGTGCTGGGGCAATCGGCAGCTACGTCCATGATGGCGCCATCGGCGCGATGGTCGTGCTCTACAGCGAGACCGATTTCGTCTCGAAGAACCCAGAGTTCGGTTCGCTCGCGCGCGAAGTGGCGATGCAGGTCGCCGCGACCGATCCGCTCTATCTCTCGCGTGACGATATCCCGGCCGAAGCTAAAAGTGCGGCGGTAGCCGTTTTCGAAAAAGAGGTGGAGGGAAAACCGGCCGAACTGCGCGAGAAGATTCTCGAGGGGAAACTGAGTAGCTACTTCCAAGATCAGGTTTTACTTGATCAACCATACATAAAGGATGAGTCCAAAACCATCCGCGATTTGCTTAACGAAGCGTCGCAGAAATTCGGTGAACGCGTTGAAGTGGGCAAGTTTGCTCGCCTCTCTGCCCGATAACTGCCGTGACGTACCTCGTTCTTACATCGGTCTCTCTTGCGATACTCATCGGATTTTATGCGCTCACGGTAGCGGAGACGCGCCGTGGCGAGCGCCTAGTATTCTCGAGCACGCGCCGCTCGCTCGACGCGAAGCTGCATCGCGCTGCCTTCATTCTGGCGAACGTTGACTTTGCATCATTCGTACGAGAAGAGTCGTTGCGTATCGTAACGCGCGCTGCGCACGCGATGGCGCACGTGTCTCTGCGGGCCGTGCGCGTTGCGGAACGCACCCTCTCTCGACTCGTACGCCGTTTGCGCATGCACCAGGCGCTCGACACGACGCCCTCGGCGCAGGTGCGCGAATTTGTGCAGACGCTCTCGGATTTCAAAAGCCGATTGAAAGCGCCAGTGCACGTAAAGTTGCCTGAGTAACAAAAAACCACGCCGCCTTGAAGCGGCTTGGTTTTTCCGCGTGGAGCCGGTATCGTAAGAGAGTGCCGCCTTAGCTCAGTTGGTTAGAGCAACGCTTTTGTAAAGCGTAGGTCCTCGGTTCGAATCCGAGAGGCGGCTCCAGATGATCTCGTATAGCTAATGACGAGGCATATGAACATTCCTCAGAACGGTTTCTATATTCACTACAAGCATGACCCGAGTGGCCCACTACATACCACTACATAACTACCTATACGAAGTCGTCGGGCTTGCGAGAAATACGGAAGACAAGACCTTCAGCGTGCTATACCGGCCGCTGTATGAGAATGACTGGTTTGCGCCCACTTCATTTCAGTCGCGTCCGCTTTATATATTTTTCGAAACCGTAGAGCGAGAAGGAGGTCGAGTGCCGCGGTTTAGTCTCGTTACAGATCCGGTTCTCGTGAACGAGCTCACCGCAGTGCGGAACGAGATGTATCCCAAGGGGTGAGCAGACCCTCACGAGGTTGCTACTTCTTTGCGCTTGTAGCGGTGCTCGTCGCGGTCGTGGTCGCAAGGGCGCCTTTGGGGAAACGAGACTCGAGATTGCTGAGCGAGGTGAATCCGTAAGACGTTTTACCGTTTATCACGAATGCGGGGAATTTTGGCCGCAGTTTGTTGACGGTGATAAGGGTCTGGAGCGCACCAAGATTAAGATTGTAATCAAAAGAGTACACGCGCAGCTCCGGGTAGGTGTCGCGCAGATAGGAAAGCGCGTATCCGGCCTGGTCGCAGTTGGAGCAGTCGTTGGCGTTGCTGTAGAAATACAGCACGGTAACGGGCTTTGTGCCGCACGCGGCAGCCAGCTGTTTCGTGATGAGGTAGTCGCGTATTTCAAGCAGAGAATATTGTTCCTTGAGTCGTACCACCTGCGGATTGGTAGTGCCGAGCTGATTCTCGGCGTAGGAAAGGCGGCTGCCGAGATCACTCAGCTCTCCGGTGAGCGCCGTCGAGGAGGCGGCGCTGTCGCACGGCGCTGCCTCGAGCAGTGAGAATTGGGTATCGAGCGAAAGCGTATCGATAGAGAGCTGGTCTTCTATTGCTGAAAGCTGGTTGACCCGTGCGCGGTTGAGGTAGTCGACGGTTAGGACGAGCGTACCCGCGAGCACTATGGTGATGCCGAGGGCGATGAGGGCGTTTCGGGCAAAAAGCGACATACGAATAGGGTTTGGCGTATAGAGAAAGGGTATACCAAGAAAGTGGTCCTCGCGCTAGCGCCAGGTGGTTCGGGCGCCTCGTACGACATGGGATACCGAGCGAATGATCCAGATAGGCGCGACGAAGGTGTAGAAGAGGAAATACGCCGGCAGGTTGGGAAGCAGCCGGCCGGGAGTATTCGAGGAGTATTTGCCTACTGCCATCCAGGTGGCGGTGAGTGCGGTCATGGTGATGCCAACGAGAAGCGGAATGGTAAGCGGAAAGTAGAACCAGGAAATGGGGTGCACCGTGAGAGCGTACGATAGCGGTGCGGCGCTCATGACGGAAACGGAGTGCGCAAGCGATTTAATCGTCTGGAAAACATAGAGAGAAAAAACGATGATGCTGCCACCGATCGCGGCAATCCCTAACGGAAGCACAAAAAACCCAAGTACGACATTTTGCTTTGACCAAATGAGGTCACGATAGTCGAAGAAGATGTTGCGCATAAAACCGGTCGTCCACCGGATACGCTGCTTAATGAGCTTGCGCGCAGTCGGCGGTCCTTTGGTGTAGACACGGGCGCGTAGCGCGTTGCCAATCTTCAGTCCAGCGCGCTGAATGCGCATTGCCATCTCCATATCTTCAGCGAGGTATGCGTGCTTGAAGGGGCCAAGTTCTTTGAGCACGCTCAGGCGGTAGAACGAGAACGGTCCCGGCGTGACGTATAGACCGTTAATCGAGCCGAAGATGTGGCGAAGAGTGATTGCCTGCGCGTATTCGGCGTACTGCATGCGTTGGAAGACGGTGTGCGGGTTGTGGATCGACATAGAAGCGGTTACGGCCGCAACGGCAGGAGCGTCGAAAGACGGAATGATTTCCCGCAATGCATCCGGCGCCACGAACGAGTCAGCGTCGAGGAATCCGACGAACTCAGCATCCGCGACGTGCTCAAGACCGTAGTTCATAGCAGTAAACTTGCCGCCGTTGGGTTTATGCAGTGCGGTAATTTGCGGGTGCGCCGCATAGCGGTCAATAGCGCTCGCGGTGCCGTCGGTCGAGCCGTCGTTTACTAGCACGAGCGATAGCTTGTCGGCGGGGTACTCGAGCGCCAAAAGCGACTCCACCGTGCCTGCCACCGTTGACTCTTCGTTCCAGCAGGGGACTATGATGGCGACCTTTGGGACGTTAGTAGCGGGGCTAGCTACGGGACTCTGGGCTCGCTTGGTACGAGCCGGGGAGGAGAAGAAGGTGACGAGCAAAAACGACTCAAAATAGAGCGCCAGAAAGATAAACGGATAGGCAACTGTCTCGAGACCCATGCTTGGCCAAAGTATAGCACTTTGCTATGATTTCTGGTAATGGCAACGGCGCAGGGACGGCTCCATCCGATAAGCATCGCACAGCGCGCTATCGCGGAGATTTTCAGAAATATGGGGTTCAGCATTGCCTATGGCCCAGAACTCGAGGACGACTGGCACAACTTCACCGCGCTCAATGTGCTTGAGGACCATCCCGCGCGCGACATGCAGGCCACCTTCTGGACGAAGGAACAGACGTCGCGCGTGCTCCGCACGCACGCGACCTCGGTAACGATTCGTGAGCTCGAAAAAATGGCAAAGGATGGGCGCACCGAAGCGCGCATGATTAACCCCGGCAAGGTCTTCCGCAACGAAGCGACGGACGCGACCCATGAAGCACAATTTTATCAGCTTGATGGCTTTGCGGTCGGTCCTGCCGGAACGGTGACGCTCGCGCACCTCAAGGGCACGCTCGAACGCTTTTATCGCGAGTACCTTGGCCCGCAGTCTCGGGTCCGTTTCCGTCCGTCGTTTTTCGGCTTCACTGAGCCGTCGGTTGAGGTGGATGCGTGGTTCGAAGCACCAGGGAAAGAAGGGAGGTGGCTCGAGGTGAATGGAGCGGGCATGCTGCACCCGAACGTCATTCATAACGCCGGACTTGACCCGGCAAAGGTCGCAGGCTTCGCTTTCGGCGGCGGTCTTGAGCGCATTCTCATGATCAAGTACGGCATTCCCGAAGTGCGCCTATTTCATGCGGGCGACATTCGTTTCGTATACGGGTTTGATGAAAAGGAAGTATGAAAGTCTCGCGGAAATGGTTGCTGAACTACTTCAATGCGGAACTGCCGGACGGGCAGGAGCTTGCTGACCTCTTCACTTTTCATTCCTTCGAGGTAGACGAGCAGGAGGGCGATTTGCTGGAGCTAAAAGTGCTGCCGGATCGCGCCGGCTATGCGCTCAGTCATCGCGGCGTCGCGAGCGAGCTTGCAGCGGCGCTCAATGTGAAGATGAAAGCGGACCCGCTTCGAGCTGCATTACCGAAGTACCCGGAGTCGGGTGCACTCTCAGTCGAAATTGAAGATCCGAAAAAATGTACGCGGTATATAGGCGCTGTGGTGCACGGGGTGAAGGTCGGTCCGTCGCCCACCTGGCTCAAGGGGGCGCTCGAGTCCGTGGGGCAACGGTCAATCAATAACATTGTTGATGCAACCAACTATGTGATGCTCAACCTCGGGCAACCGCTCCATGCGTTTGACGCACAAAAGCTGGGGCATCACGGAAAAGAGGGGACATACTCCATTATGGTGCGCGGTGCTCGGGCAGACGAAGGCATCGAAACGCTCAGTGGAGACCGCTACGCGTTGCCCGAAGGAACGTTACTCATCGTCGACGGCAGCAACACTCCTATCGGCATTGCCGGCGTGAAAGGCGGCAATGCGGCCGAAGTTGATTTGAGCACGGCCGATATTGTTGTCGAGGCAGCAAACTTCGATGGGCCGACCATTCGCAGGACGGCGCAAAAGCTCAAGCTCTTTACCGATGCCTCGCTTCGGTTCCAGAACCGCCCATCGTCCGAGCTTGCGGCGTATGGCATGCGCGATGTACTTGCGCTCATCCAGGAGGTCGCTGGCGGGGAAGTTTATGACGTTGTTGATGTGTACCCGAACCCGATGGAAACGAAACCGGTTTCCATTTCACTCGACCGAATCAACGGTCTGCTGGGAGCATCCTTTACCGAAGCGGAAGTGCAAGACGTCTTCTCGCGTCTCGGCCTTCCGACTGTTTGTAAAAGTCGGACTTTCACGGTCACGCCGCCATTTGAGCGCACCGACCTCGTCATACCCGAAGACCTTGTTGAAGAGGTGGGGCGTGTTCTTGGTTATGACCGGCTGCCAGCAACTGAGCTACCGCCCATTTCTAGCAAGCCGGACCAGGCGCGCTTTTGCGGAATCGAGCGGATGAAGGATCAGCTTGTTGAGCAAGGCTTTACGGAGGTCTCGACGCAGTCGTTTACGAAAAAAGGCGATATTGCGCTGGCCAACCCGCTCGACAAAAAGAAACCGGCGCTGCGCACCTCGCTCAAAGAAAATCTTGATGAGGCGCTCGCACAGGCGCGCTACGTAGCGCCGCTGGTGCTCGCTCCAGGGGAGAAGCCGAAGCTCTTTGAGGTCGGCTCAGTCTTTCCGAAAGAGGGAGAACATGTGGAGCTGCGTATGACGGAAACGGTTCCAGCCTGGGGCAAGGACTTTCCGACCGTCGACGACCTTTCCAAAGCGAACTTGGAAGAGTACGGCAAAGACTACACGCCCAAGCGCTACGAGCTCGGGCCATTCAAACCGTTTTCGCCGTACCCGTTCATTGTGCGCGACGTGGCGGCATGGGCGCCCAAGGGGGCGACCGAACAGTCGATGCTCGAAGTCGTGCAGAACTTCGCAGGCGACCTGCTTGTGCGTCTCGAGTTCGTCGATCGTTTTGAAAAGGATGGCAGGGTTTCCTACGCCTGCCGTCTCGTTTTCCAGTCTTTTGATCGCACTCTCACCGACGAGGAGACGAACGTAGTCATGGATACTGTCGCTTCGGCTTTAACGAAAGCGGGCTACGAGGTCCGGTAGTTGCTATGAAGCGCGTATACTTTGTGCGGCACGGAGAAACCGATAGCAATGTTGACGGCATGTTCCGCGGCCGCGCGGCTCAGCTTACCGAAGCGGGCAAAGCACAGGCGGCGCAGGTGGGGGAACGCCTTAAGCGGCTCGGCGTAGAAACGCTCATTTCAAGCGACTATCCGCGGGCCGAGGAGACAGCGACGATTATTGGTGAACACGCGGGGCTGACCCACACGCCGAGCGCACTCTTTGGCGAGTGGCGCGAACCGTCATCGTTCGGCCAGAAACATAAAACGGACCCGCTCGTTGCGAAAGGATTGGAGGCGATTGTTGCAGCGCATCATGAAGGTGACGGGCACTTTGTGTGGCATGACGAGGAGTCGTTCCCGGCTATGCGCGAGCGTGCCGAAGAGGCGCTTGCGCTGCTTGCCCAGCAAGGGACGGACCGAATCGCAGTGGTGAGCCACGGGGGCTTCCTCCAGGTGCTCATGGGGACAATCGTACTAGGAGACGATTTCTCGGCGAGCGCGTTCGAGCGTTTCATGCAGCAGTTCGCCGTGCACAACTGCAGCATCACTTTCGCCGTCTTGCTTCCGGAAGGAGGGTGGAAACTCGTTACCTGGAACGACCGAGCGCATTTTGAATAGAATTTGATTAGAAATAGAGAGGGGAGAAAAGCGCCGCAGTGTGGTATACTAGAACCACCTGAAAAGGGCTATTTTTATGGCTAAATCTGTCGAAAAAGAGAAAAAGCAAAAGGCGTACGACGCTTCTTCCATTCAGGTCCTCGAAGGACTCGAGCCGGTACGGAAGCGCCCAGGCATGTACATCGGGACGACTGGTCCCGAGGGGCTCCACCATCTCATCTGGGAAATTTTCGACAACAGCCGCGACGAGGCGATGGCCGATCGCTGCGACGACATCGAGGTCGCGTTGCTTCCAGACGGCTGGGTGCGCGTCGCCGACAACGGCAACGGTATTCCGGTCGGCATTCATCCTAAGACAAAAGTCTCTGCGCTTGAGACCATCATGACGACGCTCCATGCAGGCGGCAAGTTCGACAACGATGCATACAAAGTCTCGGGTGGTTTGCACGGCGTCGGCGCTTCTGTAGTGAACGCGCTCTCCGAAGAAGCAACGGTCGTTGTGCACCAGGACGGCGGCATGCACCTACAGGAGTATAAGATTGGCATACCGAAAGCCCGAGTCAAAAAAATCGGTACAACGAAAAGCCATGGCACCATTACGCTCTTCAAGCCAGACGCCACTATTTTTAAAGAGGGGATTGAGTGGAACTGGGATAAGATCGTCTCGCATCTGCGCCAGCAGGCATATCTCGTGAAGGGGACGCGCGTCGCCCTCTTTGATGCGCGCGAGCACCAAGAAGCTTTTGAGACCGAAACGCCGATGCTGCGCGACCTTGGCATTGACGCCCCCAGCATGACGTTCTATTTCGAGGGTGGGCTCCGCTCTCTTGTTGCGTTTTACAACAAGCGGCAGACACCAATCCATAAACGTATCTTCTACGTCGACAAGGAACAGGAGGGGGTGCAGGTGGAGGTTGCCTTCCAGTATGTAGACGACATCACTCCGCGCATCACGGCCTTTGCGAACAATACCTACAACAGCGAGGGTGGCACGCACGTAACCGGTTTTAAGACGGCGCTCACACGCTCGCTTAACACCTATGGCCGCGCGGCGAACATCATCAAGGAAAAGGATGAGAACTTCACTGGCGACGACGTGCTTGAGGGCATAACCGCGGTTGTGTCGGTAAAACTTCCCGAGATACAGTTTGAAGGACAGACGAAGGCGAAGCTCGGTTCGACTGAAGCGACCAGCGCAGTGGCGAGCGTATTCGGTGAAGCGCTCGGGATGTTCCTCGAAGAGAACCCCGACGATGCGCGGGCGATCATTAACAAAGTCTTGCTTGCGCTCAAAGCGCGCAAGGCGGCGAAGGCGGCAAAAGACTCGGTGCTGCGCAAAGGCGCGCTCGAGGGGATGACTCTTCCGGGCAAGCTTGCCGACTGTCAGGTGAAGAACGCGGAGGAGGCGGAGCTGTTCATTGTAGAGGGCGACAGCGCCGGCGGTTCGAGCAAACAGGGTCGGGATCGCCGCACGCAAGCAATCCTGCCGCTTCGCGGCAAAATCCTGAACGTCGAGCGCGCACGCATTGACCGCATGCTCGCATCGGTGGAAATCCGCGCGCTTGTAGTCGCTCTTGGGACCGCCATCGGCGATGTGTTCGACATTTCTAAGCTGCGCTACCACAAGCTCATTCTCGCGACCGATGCCGATGTCGACGGCGCGCACATTCGCACGCTTCTGCTCACGCTTTTGTTCCGCCACTTCCGTCCGATCATCGATGGCGGTTTCGTCTACATTGCTCAGCCGCCGCTGTATAAGATTTCAAGAGGGAAGTCGGTTGCGTATGCCTACTCGGACTCCGAGAAAGAAAAGGTGCTCAAAGAAATGGGTGTGACGTCGAGCGAAATGGAAGAGGTAGAGTCCTCTGAAGCAGTAACAGACGAAGCGGAGGCCGTAGGAGATGCTGAGGGTGTTGCCGAGCCTAAAAAGAAAACGCCGCGTGCGAGCATTCAACGCTACAAAGGTCTCGGGGAAATGAACCCAAGCGAGTTGTGGGAGACGACTATGGATCCGGCCCGACGCGTACTGAAGCGCGTCACCATTGAGGACGCTGCGGCGGCCGACCGCATTTTCGATATTCTTATGGGCACCGATGTGGCCAGCCGCAAGAGCTTCATCCAAAGCAACGCGAAAATGGCAACGCTCGACGTCTAAATCAAGATATCAAGAGCAAAAAAGCGCCACGGCCGAAAGGCCGCGGCGCTTTTTGCGTGCTTAGGATCCGAGGATGGTGACCTGCGCGGTCGCGGTGTTGTTGTTGGTGGTCGATTCCGTAATCGAATGGTCGTAGTTAGCGGTTATCGTAATAGTTTTGTCCGTACCAGTGAGCGGTTGGCTGAAACCGAGCGTGTAATCGATATAGTCGCCCGGATTGAGCCCCTGCTGTACTACTGATTGGTAGAGGTAATCAGTGGCGGTCGGGATTGATGCGCTGAAACGCCACGGCCCTGCCACGTTTGTTCCCACATTTTTTACGGTAAACTTCACGGCGGGAATGGCATTGTGCGGTACTGTGTTTGCGGCTACGAACGAATCGGTTGAGCTCGAGGTCATGTAGCCGACGGCGGTGATGGTTACCGCAAGGTCGGGCAAACCGTAATAGGCGGGCGTTCCTGCTCCAATTGTTTGCGTCGTCGAGCTTTGCTGGCCTGGCTCGCGCGGCGTAACTCCGTAGCCAACACCGGAGGACCGCTTCTTGGGCGGCGTGGTGGTAGCGGTAGACGTGGCTGCCGCGGTCAAGACGGGGGTAGTGGTGGTAGCGGGGGGCACAACCGCCAGGTGGGGAGCTGATGCCTTGGGAATGAAAATAGAACCTACATACGTTGCGGCAGAGCCAAGACGGCCAACAGCGGTCGGTACGTAGCGTGACAGGTAAATGGCGAGCCACATGCCGAGCGCCACAAGAGCGATAAAGCCGACAATAGCGAGCCCGCGCGTCGCAGCCTCGCGGCCGGAAGGCGTGGTGGTTGTGGTGGTTTCGGTATCCATACGGTATACCTTACATAACACGCGGTACTTTGACTGTCAAGTAGTCGACGAAGACGCAGAGTCTTGACATTATGCCCAACTTAGCGTATTGATTGGAAAGACGATATGGAACGAGCGGTACTAGTGGCCGCTGCGCTGGTTCGGGCGTGGCGGAGGGCCTGGACGAAAAAATGGCGCTTTTCTGCGTTGTTTGTCGTTATATTTGTCGGGAGTATCGCGATTCTCGCCCAGCTCGACCTCTTGCCGGACCCGCCGCCTCCTGCGGCAAATCCGACGGCAGTGATAGCAACGAGTACACCAGCGGTGACGCTTTCGACTTCTGCGCCGCAGTCATCTCCGGAGTCGCCCGTAAAGATTTCGATTCCGGCAATCAGCCTTTCGGCGAACATTGCGGATCCGACGACGACCAATCTTGAGGCGCTCGACCAGTTGCTCCTTAAAGGTGCGGTGCGGTACCCGACGTCGGCGCTCCTGGGGCAGAACAACGGCAATGTCGTTATCTTCGGCCACTCGAGCTATCTGCCCGTTGTGTACAATCCGGCGTACAAAACCTTTGACGGCATCCAGAAGCTTACAACGGGCGATCTCATCACGGTATATTCGGCCGACCGAGCGTACGAGTATGCCGTACGCACGGTACAGAAAGAGAACGCGACCGAAGCGGCCATTCCGCTCTCAGTGACTGGCCAGGTGCTGACGCTCTCGACCTGCAATGTGTTCGGTCAGAAGTCGGATCGTTTCGTGGTCACCGCGGATTTTGTGGGTAGTCATCCGAACGCGACCTCCTAACGGAGTCGCGGCCGGATAGCTCTTCGCAAGAAGTGTGAAAGTTACAGTTCTTTGAACCGCCGCAGCAATGCGGCTCAACCGAAAGGAGACCGGCATGCAGCCGACTCGACGTGTAATCATCGGCGGCGGCGCGGCCCTCCTTGCGAGTGTCGCATTGCCGCAGTTAGCATTTGCTTCGCCGTTTTACTGGCGGCACTTCGGTGCCGCCCCGTATGCGGCGACGCGGGCTGAAGCGATGCGCACGCGCGCGTTCGCTTTTCGTCAGCTCGGACTACCTGAGCCGCTCGTCGTTGCGTTTTTGCAAGCGACCGAACAGCCAGGAAGGCCGCTGACCCTTACGAACGGCATGCGTCTCACGACTATGCTCTCGAGGGGTGGCGTCGCGCACCATGATGTCATCGTGAGTTTCGTCAAGCCGCCGGTAAGCGGCAAGATGGAGTACGCGGCACCGGCGGAGTTCTGGGCAGTTCGGTGGCGGGGTACGCTCTACGAAGTAATCTTGCCGGAGGTCTGCAACAACTGGTCGCTCCTGATTGAGCGACCGGAGGCGGGCTGCTACATCATCCCGTTCGACTACCGGCAAACGGCTGGTGTCGTCTGGGAGAATGGTGCAGCACACCTCGAGTTCCATTTTGCCGATATGGGCGAACGGGAACTCGAGCGGCTCAATGCCTCGTCGTGCTTCGGCGTGGGGGCCGGATCGGACTTCTTTAAGCCGTTCCATCGATGCGACGTGTGCACGACCGGGCAATGGCCGCCGCCTGAGCTCGCGCGCCTGGTTGGTTTGCCGGAGCGGGAACCGAAAGGCGTGTTCGCTGCTCGGGTTGTCGGCGGAGTTGGCTACGTCTCGCTCCCACTTTGGGCGATTGCGTACCTGGGCATCTACTGCGTGGATGTCGTCGCGTATGCAATTTCCGTTCAAGGTTTCGAGGGCTGGGAGGCGGTGTCGCGATTCAATATCGTCACGCCGTACGAAATGCGCCGGACGCTTCCACGGGAGCAGCTCGGTCGCACGCTGCACGGCGAGCGACACTACTGATCCCACTTGGTATCGTGCTTTTCGGATGCGGTGCGCAACTATGCGCCCGCATCCGCCTCATACAAAAAATGACTCAGTATACAAAATTGCTTTCATACATTTCCTGTAACCGCACGCTCGCAGCGGGCGTGCTTACCGTGCTGGGCGTCGTGGGTATCGGATTCGGTATCGGTATGGCGGCAGGCGTCATCAATGTGCCGTTCGCGCAAGCGTGCTGCGTCATTCCTCCACCCCCGCCGCCTCCACCCCCGCCGCCTCCACCTCCGCCTCCGCCGCCTCTGCCCGCACCCGTGCCGACCTGCACGCTTTCGGCCAGCCCGTCTTCGCTGCCGTATGGCGATGGCAATACGACTTTGTCTTGGACGACGGTGGCGGCAACTGGCGCAAGTATTGATAATGGCGTCGGCAGTGTTTCAGCGAGCGGTGGTTCCCAGACTGTCGCCGTTTCGAGTTCGAAGACCTTCACTTTGACCGTTATCGGCCCAGGTGGTCAGACGACCTGCGCAGCATCGGTAACGGTTGCACCGCCCCCACCTCCGGCGCCGACCTGCACGCTTTCGGCGACTCCTACGGTGATTCAAACAGGTAGCTCCTCGTCCCTTTCGTGGACAACGAGCAACGCAACATCATTCTCGATTGATCACAACGTTGGTTCCGTTACTCCCGTGAACGCGGGTTCAGTGACGGTTTCGCCAAGTACCGACACAATCTACACTGGAACCGCGACTGGGCCAGGCGGAACTGCGCACTGTGCGACGACGGTAACGGTTACCACACCTCCTCCGCCGGTGTCTGGCTGTATCAACATCGTAAAGGAAACCTTCGACGCGTCCGGCAACAAAATCACACCGGTTGCGCCATTTACTTTTGTGCTTGACGGCAGCAAAACGACAAGCAACGACGCTTCAGGCAATGCACTATTCAGTAATGTCACCTCAGGTTCGCACACCGTCGTTGAGCAAGATCCAGGAAGCGGCTGGAAACTCCTTTCGGTAACGCCGGCAAATGGCACGGTAACGATTGCTTCAGGCGGCAGCTGTTCTACGGTGGTCTTTAAAAATCAACAGGTTCCACCGTCACCTTCGGCACCAACCTGTACGCTCACCGCGAGTCCCACAGTGATTCAGAAGGGCGACACCTCGTCCCTTTCGTGGACAACGAGCAACGCAACATCATTCTCGATTGATCACAACGTTGGTTCCGTTACTCCCGTGAACGCGGGTTCAGTGACGGTTTCGCCAAGTACGGACACAACCTACACTGGAACTGCGACCGGTCCGGGTGGGACGGTAAACTGCACTGCAAGCGTGCAGGTGACCACGTCTCCACCGCCGGGTCCGGGCTGCATCGATATTCAAAAGGATACGTACGATCCGACTGGCGCACCGATAACGCCGGTGGCGCAGTTTACCTTCGTGCTCGATGGTAGTCAGCAGGTCTCGAACGACTCTTCTGGAAATGCTCAGTTTCTGAACGTTTCGCCGGGCGAGCACACGGTTACGGAAAAAGATGCGGGCAGTACCTGGAAACAGCTCTCGGTAACGCCGGCAAACGGCACGGTAACGGTCTCGTCTGGAAGTTCGTGCGCACAGGTCGTGTTTAAGAACCAGCAAGTCGTCCCTTCGGTAAATGCGCCGTCCTGTACGCTCACTGCGAACCCGACGCAGGTCTCGTCAGGCGACCACTCCGTACTTTCGTGGACGACAACCAACGGGGCAACCTTCAGCATTGACCAGGGCATCGGGGCTGTAACACCCGCAGATGCGGGCACCACGACCACGAAAGCGATTACCAGCGATACAACGTTTACTGGCACGGTTACCAGTCCCACGGGGCATGTCGCGACCTGCACAGCGACCGTCACGGTAGGCGGTGGTGGTGGCGGAGCCGGCGGGCCGACGTGTTCGATGAGCGTTTCGCCGACGAGCTATACCACAGGCGGCTCCGCGACGCTCTCCTGGAGCAGTAGCGAAGTCACCAGCGTTGATATTCAAAGTGTTGCTACCGGAACCACACCGACCGGTTCGGTGAAGGTGAGTCCGGCAAATATCGGCACGTACACGTACGTGGGCAAGTTCCACGCAACGAATGGCCAGATACTTACGTGCTCAGCAGCGCTTTCGGTTACCGGTGGTTCAGGCGGTGGCGGAGGGTGTAGTGGGTCCTCGTGTGGCGGCGGTGGCGGTGGCGCGCCCACCCCACCGACCATAACGCTCACGTCGCTTCCACACGCGACAACCGCGCCTTTGGCATACCTCTACCTCTCGCAGATTCCGTACACCGGCCTCAGCCTAGGTCCGGTCGGCACCGTGCTCTATTGGATTGCGCTCTTGGGCTGGTCCGCTGCGCTCGCATACGTGGCGCTCTTCGGCGTGCTGCCGTTCATGGGTCGTCGTCTGCGCGCGTTCGGCGGACACGTTATCGAGGTCGTAAACCAAACACCGATAGCTTCTGAGCCCGCTAAGCACCAAGCGCCGCCGACGTCTGTACCGTCGTTCTCGGCAGTACAGCAGCAGGTAGTACAACCGCAGCAGCGGCCGAGTGAAGTTTATGCAGAACCGAAATACGACCGTGCACCCTACGAGGGCTTTGGCGCGTATGCAACCGGCGCGGCTCTTACTGTGGACGACATCGTGACGAGCCTTTCGCGCCGCGCCGCAAAGACGGTAGCGCTTCGCGAGGAACAAGACTCTCAGCTCTCAAGACGAGAGCTTCCAGGCGCGCTTCAGCAGCCGCGTGACGAAGCGCTGGAGCAGCAGAGAGAAGCGCCCGACCAGCAGGAGGAGCGACAACCCGAATCACCAGGGTTGCGCCATGAGGCAGAGCAGCCGCGAAGCGTGCCCTTGTACAATCGTGCGCCGCGCACCGAAGCGCTGCCCGCGCCGGTTTCTGCGGAAGTGCCTGAATTTATAACTCGCGTGCTCTCCGGCGATCGTGAGGGTACCTTCGCTATGTTGCGCGACGTTGCGCGTAGCGGCGGAGATACAGAAGCATTCTTCGCGCAAGTTGCGTGCGCCCTCGACGATGCGTATCGTGCCCGCCTTGAGGGAGCGCCGGTGCATCCGGAGGTGAAGCGGATTACGAATGCGGTAGCGACCCCCGTACTGGAAAAAGTGGTAACCGCATTCACTACCGCCGTGGACTCGTCGTATTCTGTCGGTATTACCGGTGCAAAACTCGCGCTCACGCGCGCGCTCGCAACACTCGGCGCGTAAGCAGCGCCCCTCCGTTCAGTACGGCTCGGCATTTCTGCTTGCGGTGCCGAGCATTTGAGCGCTTTTGAATCGGCTCGAGACGAAAGGAATATAAAAAACGAGCCGCCCGGTCGCAAAGCGACCGGGCGGCTCGTTTTATTCGTTAGGTGCGTTCTTTCGTTTCTCTTTCAATGCGTGCAATGAACTCTTCGAGCGAGAGCCCTTCGAGCTTGCCGTGATCCCGGCTCTCGGCGGTGACCGTTTTCGCTGCCACTTCCTGGTCGCCGAGGATAAGCAGGTAGGGAAGCTTCTCTTTCTTCGCTTCGCGGATGCGCTTGCCGAGAGAGTCGTTGCTGGCGTCGAGCTTAGCGCGTACGCCGTTTGCAGCAAGCGCGTTGAGCACTTCCTCGCCGTACGCGTGATGATTTTTTGAAATAGGTACGACGCGTACTTGGACGGGTGCAAGCCAGAGGGGCAGGCTGCCGCCTGTATGTTCAAGCATGACCGCACTGAAGCGCTCAATGGAGCCCATAATGGCGCAGTGAATCATCACAACGCGTTCTTTTTCTCCCTTTTCGTTCACGCAGGTAAGGTCGAATCGCTCGGGAAGATTCATATCGAGCTGGATGGTTGCCACCTGGTGTTCGCGGCCAAGTGAGTCGGTCGCCATAAAGTCGAGCTTCGGACCATACATGGCCGCCTCGCCGGGCGCCTCAAAGTGGTCGGCGCCACGCTCTTTGGCAATAGCGCGCAGTGCGTTTTCCGCATTTGCCCATATCTCGGGCGTACCGAGATACTTCTCCGGTTTTTCAGGGTTGTGGAAGGAGAGTCGAACGCGCAACGTGAAGCCGAACGCGCCATAGAAGGTGTCGACAATGTCCCAGATCTTAAAGAACTCTTCCTTTACCTGATTGTGTCTGCAGAACACATGACTATCGTCCTGCGTGATTGAAAGTACGCGGGTCAGTCCGCCGAGTTCGCCTGACTGCTCGTCGCGGTATACCATAGTGGTTTCCGCATAGCGCTGGGGCATGTCGCGGTAGGAGTGCGGATGACGGGCAAAGATCTGCGTGTGGTGCGGGCAGTTCATCGGTTTGAGCGCATACTCTTTGCCTTCGCGCGTTTCGATGCGGAAAAGCTCGTCGGCGAATTTCTGCCAGTGGCCAGAGGTCTCGTAGAGCGCCTTCTTTGTGATGTGCGGAATGGTGACGCGCTCGTAGCCGTGCTTTTGTCGAAGCTCCCACACGAAGGCGTCGAGCAGGTGGCGCATGAGCGCGCCCTTGGGTGTCCAGAGCGGCAGGCCGGACCCGACAAGCTCGGAAAAAGTGAAGAGATCGAGCTCCTTACCGATAAGCCGGTGGTCGCGTTTTTTCGCTTCTTCGCGCTGCGCCTTGTAGGCATCGAGCTCTGCTTTGGTGTTGAACGCGAGTCCGTAGATCCGCGTAAGCATCGGCTTCGTTTCGTCGCCGCGCCAGTACGCGCCGGCCACGCGGTCGAGGCAGAACGAGTCTGGCGCGATGTCCGCAGCCGGCTCCTCGCTGTGGCCGCCGCGGCAGAGGTCGGTGAATTCCCCGGCGGTATAGAGGGTAATGGGTTCGCCCTTTGCGTCTATTTCATCAATGAGCTCGAGTTTGAAGGGGTTAGTTTTGAAGCGGTCGCGCGCGTCCTTAGCGGAGGTCTCGACGCCTACCATCGTTTTCCAGGAGGGAAGAAGTTCGCGCATTGCCGTTTCCAGCTCAGGAAGCTCGGCTTCGCCGGGCGCGCTGTTTTCTCCTTGTGCTCCGGAAAAGTCGAAGTCGTAATAGAAGCCCGTGTCGATGGCGGGGCCAATCGTCGGTTTAGCGTGCGGATACCGCTCGAGTACTGCTGCGGCAAGCAGGTGGGACAGGGTGTGTCGGTTCGCGTTAAGGGAGTCCATAGGATAGAAATAAAGACGATAAGTGGAAACGAAAATAGCCCGAGCGAACACGGAAGGCTACTTCCGTACTCGCTAGGGCGATCTTGCTAACCGCGGTTCCACCTAGCTTTCTGTTGCGTGCGCAACAGACACTTTTGATTATATGTATCGGATTAGGTACTGCGCGCCACACCTGCGACGCCTTCGGTTGGTAGCCGAAGCAATCTCCGATGAAGGAAATCTAGCACTTTTGCGCGGCCTTGGTCAATCAAACGAAAACAGTTCAGGCGGCTCCTGGTGGGGGGAACCGCCTGTTGCGTCGGACCGATGCTTATGCGGCAAAATCCGGGTCGTCCAAAACAATCTGCGCGACAACGGCGGCTTGTTTCAGCAGCCGGAGTGTTGTGAAGACAGGCGTCTCGGGCTCTCGTAGCTGCAGCAGCATATGCAGGCACTTTTGGAGGTCGCCGTCCGAGAGCGCCGTGCGCGTGTCTCCGCCCGCAAGTCTTTGGCAGAAGTCCACCCCCATAGAGGAAGACCCAGAAGGGCAACCATCGGGGCAGGCCTCTTTCGCAAGCGGTGTGAGCAACGCGCACAGCGCGCTGCTGGCGGTGCCGATGGCAGTTCTGTCAGGAAAGTCCCTCTCTGCCAGAATCAGGACGCGTAAATTTGACCGGTCGTGCTGCGCGTCGCTTATCGGGGACCCGCCCCTCGGATAGTGCGGGACCAATACGCCAGACTCCGTTTGCATGTGTTTCCCCCTTGTTCGTGACCCTGCGACATGCAGGTTCCTGTATTAAAGTACCATGAACTTAGCTACTGTCTAGCTGTTACAGTGCCTTGAGATTGTCGAGAGAGAGCGAAATTTCGCCGTTACGATTGCTAACGGAGCCCTTGATAAGGAGACAGGTACCCGACTTCAGAGCGTCACCGCGTTCTTTAAATAGTTTTGGGAAGGCTACCGCTTCAAGTGAGCCGGTCTTGTCTTCAAAGCGGAGAAAGGCCATTTTTTCACCTTTTTTGGTGAGGACGGTACGCACCTCGGCGACGAGAACCGGCAGCACGACCGGCATGCCAGGCTGCGGTTCCTCCTTGATGCTGCCGAGCGATACTTTTGATTTTGCTGTTACCTCGCCGTACGCGTCGAGCGGGTGGCCGCTCACGTAAATGCCAAGCAGTTCTTTTTCCCACGCGAGTTTATCGACGAGCGAGACGGGATCAGCGGGAGAAAGCTCAAGCATGGGCGCCGCAAAGAGTGCGCCAGAGAAAAGCGAGTCCTGTGCCGCGGGCGCGGTTACGTCGCGGTGGAAGGAGAGCAGTTTTTCAATGTTCGCAAGCAGAGTTCCGCGGTCTTCGAGAGAGTCAAGAGCGCCGCACTTGATAAGGCTCTCGAGCGATTTACGGTTAAGGTTCTTGCTGCTTACGCGCGAAAGAAAGTCGGAAAGGGAAGTGTACGGACCGTGCGCCTCGCGCTCTTCGAGGATTGCGATTGCAATGCCCTCGCCGAAGTTTTTAATCGTGGTGAGCCCGAAGCGGATTGCTTTGCGGTCGAGGTTGTAGAAAGATTCCGGGGCTTGTCTCTGCGATGGCGAAACGGTTTCAGCCGCAGCCGCTGCGTCCTCACCGAGAGCGCGGTATTTTTCTGCTGAACTCTCTAAGTTTTCCGCGCCTCCTCTCTGCTCGTCAGCCTGCGAGACTCTCGGCTCGGCCGCAGACGAATGCGTTTCGCTACGTGCTTGCTTAACGGCTGGACTATCAACCACAGTAAAGTCGGTGCCGCTTTCGTTTACGTCCGGCGGGAGTACCTCGATGCCCATGCGTTTCGCTTCCGCGACGAGTCGCGCGATTTCTTCGGTGTCGCCCTCGTCTGCGGTCATGAGTGCGGCCATATATTCTACGGGATAGTTTGCCTTCAGGTAGGCCGTTTGGTATGCCACACGGCCGTAGGAAGCGGAGTGCGCTTTGTTGAAACCGTAGGCAGCGAACGGTTCAATCCACGCCCATACTTTTTGTGCTTTTTCGAGTGGCCAACCGGAGTGCTCAACGCAGCCGTTGATGAATTTCTCCTTCTGCTTCTGCATCTCTTCGGGAATCTTCTTGCCGACTGCTTTACGAAACTTGTCGACCTCGCCCCAGGAGTAGCCAGCGAACTGGTTTGCCATGATGAGCAGATCATCCTGGTACACGAGAATGCCATACGTTTGTTTCAGAATCGACTCCATCCCGGGATCGAGGTACCTGATGAGGCGCGGATTCTTTTTGCGCTCGATATAGTCGGGAATGAACTGCATAGGGCCCGGACGGTAGAGCGCGACCATAGCGTTGATATCGTGGATGGTAGACGGCTGCAGCTCCTTGAGCCAACGCGTCATGCCGGAGCCGTTCAGCTGGAACGTGCCGTACGTCTCTCCGCGGGCGAGCATCTCGTACGTTTTTTTGTCGTCCAGTGGTATGTTCTCGATATCAAGGTTGACGCCGCGCGTCTGCTTCACGCGCGCGACGGCATCGGCAAGGATGGTAAGGTTTTTTATGCCGAGAAAGTCGAACTTAGTGAGGCCGACGCCATCTTCGCCGACCGAGTACATGTCGTACTGAGTGATGAGCTTGCCGGTACCTTTCGGGTCGGGCTGAATCGGCGTCCATTCAATAATCGGTGTCGGAGAAATTACGACGCCAGCTGCGTGTACGCCAACGTGCCGCACGCAGCCCTCGATTTTTTTTGCATGATCAAGCACTTCGCGCGACTCATCGTCTTCAGTGTAGAGACTCTTGAGTTCCGGCTCGAGCTCAAGAGCTTTGTCGATGGTCATGGGGAATCCCTGGGAGCCCATCGGGATAAGCTTGGCGATACGGTCTCCGGTGTTGTAGGAGTGGCCGAGCGCGCGCGCAACATCGCGCACTGCGGCGCGCGCCATCATGGTACCGAAGGTGCCGATCTGGGCAACGCGATCCTCGCCGTACTTTTCGCGTGCATACGTGATCACCTCGTCGCGGCGAGTGTCGGCGAAGTCCATATCAATATCCGGCGCGGACGGTCGTTCCGGGTTGAGAAAGCGCTCGAAGGGAATCTTGTACTCGAGCGGGTCGATCTTCGTGATTTGCAGAAGATACGTTGTCATTGAGCCGGCGACCGAGCCGCGGATGTTGGTGTAGATGTCGTGTTCGCGCGCGAATCGCACAAGATCTTCCACCACGAGGAAGTAGGCGGCGTACCCTTTGAAGGCGATGATGCCGAGTTCGTACTCGAGACGGTCGAGTACGTCCGTGCGGCCTTCGAGTCCGCGCGCCTTGAGGCCCAGCACGCACAGCTCGCGCAGCCGCGCGTCAGCGGTGACGCCCTCGGGCAGTTTGAACTCGGGGAAGGTGAATTTGCCGAGCACAAATTCTACCTGGCAGCGGTCGGCGATTTTGCGGGTGTTTTCGATTGCGTCAGGAAGCTCTTTGAAAAGATCGAGCGCGCGCTCCTCGCTTATAAAAGAGAAGTCCTCGTTTTCGTTTCTCCCGCGTTCGCCCTGCTGAATCCGGCGCATGATTTCGGTCGCGCCTCGATCTTCCGGCTCGAGGTAGTACACGTCGTGCGCTGCGACCAGCGGCGTATCGGTTTCGCGCGCAAGCGCGATAAGCTCTTGCTGGAGTTCCTCGTGTCCTGATACCAGCGGGTGATGCGTGATTTCTTGGTATACATTTTCTGCTCCTAACAATTCTTTAAATTCGGCAAGCGCCGCTGCGGCGCCAGCGGCATCGCGAGCGCGCACTAGCTGTGCCGTGTCTCCGGCGAATGAAGGAATAATGGCAATGAGATTGCTGCCGTACTCGCGCAGGAGCTCTTTGTCGATGCGCGGACGATCGAAGAAACCCTCGGTCCAGCTCTTGGTGACGAGCGCGAGAAGGTTCTTATAGCCATCGTTATTTTGCGCAAGGAGCACAACGCGCGACCGCTTGGCGTCGAGTGTGCGGTCCTTGTCGTGACGCGAGCGTGGGGCAAGATAGGCATCCACGCCGATAATGGGCTTCACTCCGGCTTTGGTGGCCGATTGGTAAAACTCAATAGCACCATGGAGGTTGCCGGTGTCGGTAAGCGCGATGGCATCCATGTCGAGCGCTTTCGCCTTCTCGACCAGCTCGTCTATTTTCGGCAGCGCCTGAAGGAAGCTGTAGTGGCTGTGCGTATGGAGGTGAATGAAGCGCGATGCCATTACAATCAGTATACCGAGCTCGGGCAGGATGCGTTAGTTGGGTATACTAGGGTCCGCATGACATTTCTGCTCGGAGTAGACGAAGCGGGGCGCGGGCCTTTGGCGGGACCGGTAGCGGTTGGTGTAGTAGCCGTGCCTGAAGGGTTTGACGTGGCTGCGGAGTTTCCGGGCGTTGCTGACTCGAAGAAGCTTATCGAAAAGAAACGAGAAGCGCTTTTTGAGATGCTTGAGCGCCGTGCAGAGAAGGGCGACGTGCAGTTTACGGTCGAATATGGGGAGGTTGTTGAAATCGATGCGCAAGGCATTGCCATTGCCATTCGCGCCGCCGTCGCTCGCGCCGTACAGGCACTTGTGGAAGGTCAGACCTTCCAGTCTAACTGTGGAAGGTCTGACCTTCCACAGCATTCAAATTACGAGATTCTGCTCGATGGAGCGCTTCATGCGCCTGCCGAGTACCGCCAAAAAACTATCATTGGTGGCGATGCGACCGTACCGCTCATTTCGCTCGCTTCAATAGCAGCAAAAGTGTCGCGCGATCGGCGTATGGTCAAACTCGCGGAAACGTACCCAGTGTATGGTTTCGAACAGCACAAAGGATACGGCACTAAAGCGCACTATGTTGCGCTCCACCGGTACGGACTTTGTGCAATCCACCGTGCAACCTTTATTCACTTTGACAACGGGTCTTAGTAGTTATACAAAGACTCGATGGCCGCAATAACGCGCGCCAGAAGTTCTTTGGGGGAATACGTGCAAATCGGCGAAAGTAGTGAGTTGCGCGTCGGATTATATCCGCCGCCAGAACATTCTCTGGAGGCGATGCGAGATCCGCAGGTTGCTCTCGGCGTTCTTGCGGGGAAGGGAAACGCACGTGGCACGCGGCTTTGCGTTTGTTGTCTCCTTCGCGACAACGGTTGTCCGTTCCCGCGTGGTAGCGAACCGTATGGGCTTTGTGGAGAATACATGCTCGATGAGCGTGATATCCCCGAGACCGAACGGCGGGTTACCGAGTATTTGCGGGGCGCTTGATTGTCCACCGAGAGGGCTGCTGCGGAGTGGACGGCGTTCCGATACGCCGTCCTTTCCTTTTTTATACCGGCGTGGTAAAGTCGCACCACATGTCAGTACGAATGCGCCATACCAGAGGCCACTCCGGCAACCGCCGGTCGCACCACGCGCTTACCGCCACAAAGCCGGTCGTTACCGAAAGCGGAAAGCTCCGTCTACCACATCGCCTCGATGAAGCTGCCGGTACGTACCGGGGCAAGCAGATTGTGGAGGTAAAGACGAAGGCGGTTGCCGCGGTGAAAACGCGAAAATCAAAAGCGACCGAGCCCGAGACGCATGCCGCTCACGCACACGAGCATGACCATGCGCATCAAGCCGAAGGCAAGAAGGGTCGTGTTGAAAAGGCCGTTGAACCGACGCGTCCGCGTTCAAGAAGCGGTATGGGTGGCGGCAACTAACATTCTCTAGTAACGCAACTAATCCACTCAGCCGCGCTTGCGCGGCTGAGTCATTTGCTATACTGCGCCTACACGATCTTTCCATGGCGAATCGGCATCTAGCACGTTCGGTTGTTCTTCAGACACTTTTTGAGTGGGACACTATGGGTGTTTCAGATAAAGAAGGGACCGAGATTCTCTTGCGCAATGCTGATGAGTTCGGCGGCGACCATGCCGACCGACCGTTCATGGAGCAGCTTCTTACGGGCGTTATCGCTAAGCGTCCCGATATCGATCTAGTTATCGAGAAGGCAGCACCCGAGTGGCCACTTGAGCGCATCGCGCCTATTGACCGAAATATTCTGCGCCTCGGCCTCTACGAGCTTCTCTTTGCTGACCGCTCCCAGGTACCGGCAAAGGTAGCTATTAATGAAGCGATTGAGCTCGCTAAGACCTTTGGCGGAGAATCGAGCGGCCGATTTGTAAACGGCGTACTCGGCGCCGTGTACAAGGAGCTGGGCGAACCTGGTAAAGACGAGCAGGGCAGCAAGAAGGTGCGCCGTGAAGAACTACCGCTCGAACAACTCGGCGGGGCTATTGTCTACGCAAAACACGACGGTCAGTATTACATCGCGCTTGTGCACGACGTGTTTGGTCACTGGACGCTCTCGAAGGGTCGCATCGGCGACAAACCTGAGTTTGCAAACGAAACGGTAGAAGAGGGCACCATACGCGAGCTCAAAGAAGAAATGGGGCTCGACATCGAGATTCGCGAAAAAGTTGGTGAAAACGAATACGTGGCAAGCCATCCGGAAAAGGGGAAGTATAGGAAGCACGTTAGCTACTACCTTGCCGAGTCTCCCTATGTAAACATCACGCTTAAAAAAACGGGCGGCCTTGACGATGCGAAGTGGTTTCGCATACAGAACATCGTTGACCTAAATTTTTACGACGATCTTTTGCCGATTGTAACGGCGGCCGTGCAAAAACTCCTCGACCGCGCGAGCGCCGGCCGCGCGTAGAAGAGGGCAATCAGGGGAATCTGAAAGCGCGACGGGCTCTCAAGAGCTCGTCGCGTTTTTCGTATTTTTGTAGTAGTATGGGCACACTATGCAAGATTTGACAGACCTCGCCGCTCGGCTTGGCCTTTCATTTTCAGACCCGAGCCTGTTTGCGGAGGCGCTGACGCACCGATCGTATCTCAATGAACATCGAGACCATCCTGGTACTCACAATGAACGGTTGGAGTTTCTCGGCGACGCGGTGCTAGAACTCGCGACGACGGACTTTCTTTTTTTAAAATTTCCGGCGAAACCAGAAGGCGAGCTCACTGCGTTCCGCTCAGCGCTCGTAAACACGGTATCGCTTGCAGAGGCTGCGCAGGCGCTTGGTATTAACGGATACCTGCTTCTTTCGAGAGGCGAGGCTAAAGACATCGGTCGCGCGCGCGACGTCATTCTTGCGGACGCCTTCGAAGCAATTATCGGCGCGATCTATCTTGATCAGGGTTACGAGTCGGCCGCGCGCTTTATTGCCAAACACATTCTCGGGAAAATAGACGACGTGATCGAAAAGCGTTCGTATCAGGATGCGAAAAGCCGCTTCCAAGAAGCGGCGCAAGAGAAGCGCGGCGTAACGCCGTCGTATACAACGCTGCAGGAGACCGGACCTGATCATGACAAACGCTTTACGGTGGGTGTATTGGTAGGCGGCGCGGAAGTTGCGCGCGGAGAAGGAAAGAGTAAACAGGAAGCTGAGCAGGCAGCAGCAAAGGCCGCGCTCGAAAAGACCGCCTGGTAGCGTGTTTTACCTGGTACACTGCGGAGGCATATGGCACGCATTCCTGAAGACATGGTTACACAGGCGTTTGAGCTCCCGGGGTACCGCATCGTGAAGAATTACGGCGTAGTGCGCGGCATCATCGTGCGTTCGCGCAACCTCGTTGTGAATATCGGCGCAGGCCTTCAGACGCTTATCGGCGGCAACATAAGCGCCTATACGAATCTGTGCGAACGCACCCGTACCGAGGCGTTTGAGAAAATGCTCGACCACGCGGCGCTCATGGGCGCCAACGCGGTCATTGGTGCGCGCTACGACGCAAACGACGTGGCGTCCGGCGTAACTGAAGTCCTTGCCTACGGCACGGCGGTCGCCGTCGAGCCGGTTTAGAGTTTTTCCCTAGCAAATGCCCGGCGCGCTCTAGAGCGCGCCGGGCATTTGCTTGTATACTGAACAGCAATGCTCAAGCGGCTCGAGATCGTTGGTTTTAAGTCGTTCGCGAAGAAAACGGTCCTCGACTTTTCTAGCGCTACGACGGCGATAGTCGGCCCCAACGGTTCAGGAAAAAGCAACGTAGCTGAAGCATTCCGTTTTGCGCTTGGCGAGCAGTCGATGAAAAGCATGCGCGGGAAACGCTCCGAGGATCTTATCTTTGGCGGTTCGCACTCGGTGCCTCGTGCCAATCGCGCCTCGGTGGCTATCGTGTTTGATAACTCGGAGCAGGCGGGGAGGCGCCCCTTTCAGCTTGACTTCGATGAAGTGGCTATCGAACGAGTTGTGCTGCGCGACGGGTCGAGCGAATACTCGATAAACGGATCGCGCGTGCGTTTGCGCGATATCGAGGAGCTTCTTGCAGGCGCTAATGTGGGAGAAACCAGTCATCAAATCATTTCACAGGGCGAGGCCGATCGTATTCTCATAGCTTCGGCGCGCGAGCGCCGAGCGATGCTCGAAGACGCGCTGGGGCTTGCAATCTATGAATTTAAAAAACAGGAGGCGCAGCGCAAACTCGAAAAAACCGAGACGAACATAGCGCAAGTTGAGTCACTGCGCCGAGAACTGGCGCCGCACCTTCGCTTTCTCGAGCGGCAGGTCGAGAAGCTCGAACGCGTTGATACGCTACGGTCGGAGCTCAGCACTGTGGCGCAGACGTACTTCGCGATTGAAGAGGCATACCTTGCGGCGGAAAAGCGCGCCGTGCACGAGGCTGCTGAGATAGCCGCAGCGCGCCTCGCGCAGGCATCCGCGGAGCTTTCAGCGATCGAAGAAAATGCGACAACCGACGCGGAAGGTGCACGTCGTCTCGCGCAGGTGCGCGCGGCTGAGGCAGAAGTGGAAAAAGCTGCGCTCGCGCGCTCCGCGCTCGCGCGCGAACTCGGTCGCGTAGAAGGCGCGCTCAACGCTGCAAAGCAGCGCAGCGCGCACGAAGCGCGCGAGCCATATGCGAAAGTCTCTCGGGAGGACTTGATTGCGCTCGCCGAGGAGGCGCGCCGGCAAAGCGCGCCTTCGACAGAACCGGGCGCGCTTCGCGCGGCCCTCGACGCACTCAGTACTTCCGTGCGTGCTTTTGTGGACCGATTCATCAGCCGCGACGATGATCTTATGGCGGACGAGGAGCAGGCAGTGTACGCGCTAGAGAACGAGCGGGTGGCGCTCGGGGAAAAAGAGAAGCGTCTTATAGACGAGCATGACCGCGCGCGCTCCACGCTCACCCGTGCGCGCGAAACGCTTGCTGCGCACGACGAAACCGGCAAAGAAATGCGTCGGCGCCTGCTTGAGCGCGCCGAAGCAAAGGCGCACGAAGAGGCGCAGGTTGAGCGTGTACAGGCGCGCACGCGAGAGCTTGCGCAGATAGAGGAGACGCTTGAGCTGGAGAAGCGCGATACGGTCGCGCTTGCCGGACGCGCGGTACTTTCGTATGCGCCGGTTGCCACGCCACCGGAGGAAGCGCGCTCTGTCCAAGCGGAACGTCGGCGCGCGCTTGAACGCTTGCGTATCCGCCTCGAAGAGGCGGGTGGTACCGGCGAAGACGTGCGAGCGGAGTTCAAAGAGGCAAGCGAGCGAGAGTCCTTTCTCGCGCGCGAGCTTGGCGACCTCGCTAAGTCGGCAGACGGATTGCGTTCCCTCACCCGAGACCTTGATGCGGAACTTGCGAAGCATTTTGCCGACGGGCTCGCGCGCGTGAACGCCTCTTTCGGTGAGTTTTTCGCTACTCTTTTCGGTGGCGGCCACGCACAGCTTGCGCTTGAGGAACCTGAATCTAACGAGGAAGGTACGGACGCGGTTCTCTTGGGCGAGGCGTTTGTGCACCCGGGTATTGAGATTGAAGTGGCTCTGCCGAAGAAGAAAGTGCGTTCGCTCGTGCAGCTTTCGGGCGGCGAGCGCGCGCTGACCAGTATCGCGCTCATTTTTGCGATGAGCCAGGTAAACCCACCACCATTTTTGATACTTGATGAAACCGACGCGGCGCTCGACGAAGCCAATGCGCGGCGCTATGGCGACATGATCGAAAGCCTTGCCAAAAAGAGCCAGCTCATCGTGATTACCCACAACCGCGAGACGATGCGGCGCGCGGGTATTCTCTACGGCGTTACGATGGGCGGTGATGGCGTTTCGAAACTCCTTTCGGTGAAATTTGAAGACGCGATTGCTGTGGCAAAGTAGGCGTATGCTTTGGGTGCGGGCGGTGTAGTAAGGACGTACTCCTTAATTCATCACCATGGCAGCATTTGAGAATTTTAAGCAGCAGGTAAACGCAGCAGCAAAACTCGCAGGCTTGACCGAAAAAGAACAGACAGCCCTTGAGAAACCCGACCGCGTCTTGCGCGCAGACCTTGAGGTGGTGCTCGATAGCGGCAGCAAGGCCACGTTTCCGGCTTATCGTATTCAATTCAACAATGCGCGCGGGCCGTATAAGGGTGGTATCCGTTTCCACCCGGAAGCGGACGAAGATGAAGTGTCGGCGCTTGCGGCTATGATGATGGTGAAGTGCGCGGTCGTCGGGATTCCGTTCGGCGGAGCGAAGGGCGGAGTGACGGTCGACCCGAAAAAGCTTTCGGTGCGCGAGCGTCAAGCGCTCGCGCGCGCGTACGTGCAAGCCTTTTCCGACCATCTAGGGCCCGACCAGGACATCCCCGCGCCCGACGTGTACACGAACCCGTCGGTCATGGCGCACATGCTCGATGAGTACGAAATAATTACGGGCAAGAGCCAGCCAGCGATGATTACCGGCAAGCCCATTGCGCTCGGTGGCAGCCTTGGGCGCGATACGGCAACGGCCGATGGCGCCATTGCGGTACTCGAGGCGCTCCTCGAGGACGAGCGGGTCGATGTGGCCGGGCTCACTGCGGCGGTGCAGGGCGCGGGGAACGCGGGCGCACAAGCCGCGCGCCGACTCGCACATCTCGGCACGAAGGTGGTTGCGCTCTCGGATTCCTCAGGAACGCTTCAGGATGAGAGCGGCCTCGACGTTGCTGCGCTACTCGAGGGAAAGGCGCAAAAGAAGGAGTTTAGCGCAGTGGGGAAGGTTGATGCGGTCGACGCGGTACTGAGTGCAAACGCCGACCTCTTTGTGCCCGCTGCGCTCGAAGAACAGTTGCGAATCGATACGGTCGACGCGTTACGTGCGCGCTACGTGCTCGAAATTGCGAATGGCCCGACGACTCCCGAGGCGGACGCGCTTCTTGCGACGCGCGGCGTCACGGTTGTGCCGGACGTGCTTGCGAACGCGGGCGGCGTCGCGGTCTCGTATTTTGAATGGGTGCAGGGCCGCACGGGCGATTACTGGAAAAAGGAAGTGGTCGAAGCTCGGCTTAGCGAGATTATGCGCAAGGCGTATCGCGAGGTAGCCGATTTTGCGCGCGAACGAACAGTGACGCTGCGCGCTGCTGCATACGCGCTTGCGCTCAAGCGCGTCGCCGAAGCAATGCGGGAACGAGGCAGGCTCTAGTTCGAGACGCCGGGCAAAAGGAAACGCTTCGCGCGCTCACGCGCGAAGCGTTTCCTTTTGCCCGGCAAGTACGAGCTACTGCAATCCGACCACGAATTGCGAAGCGCTCGCAGGCTAAAAATGCAGGGTATAGAACTTCGCCGAAGCAATAAGCAGCAGCCCGGTTGACCAGCTTGACGCTAGCGGCGGCTTGGTGGCCCGACGGGGGAGTATTGGGACGCGGGTAAAACGGAAGGCGATATTTATCTCAGAGAGGACGTAGTCCTACCACACAGCACTTCCCAAAGGGTAAAACTACTCTTCTTTTCTAGCTTTCCGCAGGAACGAAGTCGAGCTCCTTCTCAGGGATGCGCGCGGCCACGAGCCGCACGCGGATTGGGTCGCCGAGCTGGTAGGACTTGTTGGTGCGCTTGCCGACGAGCCGATAGTGCTTCTCGTCGTATTCGAAGTAGTCGTTGCCGACATCCTTAATGCGTATCATGCCGTCGGTATGGGTCGCTCGTTCTTCAACGTACAGTCCGCGGTCGTTGACGCCGGAAATGACGGCATCAAACGTCTCGCCGACATGCGTCGAAAGGAACTCTACCTGCTTCATTTTCACGCTGTCGCGCTCAGCGTCGGCTGCTGCCACCTCGCGTTCGGAAGCGTGAACGGCAATGGCGTCAAACTCTTGCATTTCCTGGGCAGTAACTTTCGCGCCACCGGCGTGCGCTTTTATGAGGCGGTGGACGACGAGATCCGGGTAGCGGCGGATCGGCGACGTAAAGTGTGTGTAGTAATCAAAGGCAAGCCCGAAGTGGCCGATGTTTTTTGTGGCATAGGTGGCCTTGGCCATCGAACGCAAGGTAGCCGTTTTAACGAGATACTCTTCCGGTTTCCCCTTCACTTCCTCGAGGAGCCGGTTGAGCTCAGAGCCAGAGATGGTACCGCCCGAGAGCTTCAGGTGGTAGCCCATGACGCGCAGAAGGTGGGCGAGGTTTTCGAGCCGGTCGGCATCGGGCAGGCCATGTACACGGTAGAGCGACTGAAAGTGCGGGCCGCCGTTTGAGGTGAGTTTTGCCAAGTGCTCGGCCACGTGCTCATTCGCGAGAAGCATGAAATCCTCGACGAGCAGATTTGTCGCTTTGCGCTCTTTTAGGTGAATGGCGATTGGCTTGCCTTCGGCATCGAGCTCCACCTTTACCTCGGGCGTGTCAAACTCAATCGCACCCTTGGCTTGGCGTCGCGCGCGAATCTTTTCCGAAAGCGCGTGGAGCGTTGAGAGCTCTTTGTACATGATGCCGTCAGCCGCATCGAGCACGCCCTGCGCCTCTTCGTACGTGAAGCGTTTGTCTGAATGGATGACCGTCTCGCCGAACCACGCGTCACGAACGTTTGCGTCCGCGTCGAGCGTAAAAACAGCCGATACAGAGAGACGATCTTGCTCGGGGTTAAGGGAACAGAGGTCGTTAGAAAGAATGGTCGGCAGCATGGGAATAGTGCGGTCCACGAGGTACACGCTCGTCGAGCGCTCGCGCGCCTCACGGTCGAGCGCGTCCTCTGGACGCACGAAGAAAGAGACGTCGGCAATGTGCACGCCGACCTCGGTACAGCCGTCGGGCAGCGCCCGCACGGAAAGCGCGTCGTCGAAGTCCTTGGCGTCGGCGGGGTCGATGGTGCAGGTGGGCGCGTCGCGGAAATCGCGTCGCGGTCCGTTCGCGGTCGCTTTTTCGGCGATCTCCTGCGCAATCTGTTCGCGGCCATGCGCTTCAAGTGCTTTGCTCGCTGCTAGCACGCTCGGAGGGAACGTGCTTGAAAAGCCCTGGCCGAGGGCAAGCGCGCGCATCTCCGTTTCGTGCACGCCGGCCTTGCCAATGTCTTCCTCAACGACACCCCACGGATACTCGGCATCGGGCTCCCACCCGTTGAGGGCGACCAGCACTTTCTCTCCGAACGCGACGCCTGCGGTATCGCGCACCTCAATAGGCAGGTGCATTTTTTTGTAGTCAGGTTCAAGCAGTATGCGGCCCTCGGTCTCTACGAGCGTCCCGACAAAGTGGTCTCGTGCGCGGGTGACGATGCGCACGACTTTACCGGCTTCACGCGGTGGCATGCGGCCGGCAGGGTCGCGGTACGTACCAGCACGCACAACCTCGACAATGTCGCCGTGCAGTGCGTGGTTGGTCCACTCTGCAGGAATAAGCAGGTCGTCCTTTTTATCTCGGTTTGTCGGATCGGGGGAGAAAAAGCCCAGGCCTTTCCTTGTAAGGGTAATAGGGCCTTCGTAGGTTGTTTCCATAGGTACCATGACTCTACCCCGTTAGAAGTCTGGGCGCAAAAAGGATTTTCTGAAATCTTTTTTGCGCTTCACGCGAACGGATCGGTTACAGTACGCGGTAGCCGCGCGTCTTGGCGGAAAGCGTCTCAACTTCGGTCAAGTTGAGACGCGTAGCGGAAGGGCTACAAGTTTGCACGTACCGCGGTCCGTGGTACTTTCTCGACGGAGCGAGCTCTAGGCGCATGTGTTAACGGCTGAACAAAGTGAGGAGGCGCAAATGGCGACCAAGGAAGTCGTGCGGTTGTCCCCGAGAGGGTCGGTGGCGAAGTTCTTGGCGCGGGTAGTTACCGTTCCCGTGTGTTTTTTCCTGGCGATTTACCTCGCTATCGTGCTGGTACGGCGTTTTCCTTTTCGCTAGGCGCCGAAGCGGACCCGTGGGCCCGACACAAGTGTGTCGGGCCCGGCTTCATTGACCATACGGAATACCTCTGCTATGGTGGCTCCACATGTTGATGATTCGATTCCAGCGTATTGGCCGCAAGAACGATGCGGCGTTTCGCATTGCGGTGCTCGAAAAGGAGCGCGCCGCTAAGGCCGGTGGCATCGTCGAGCGCTTGGGATCCTATAACCCCAAGACCAAGGCAGTGACTCTCGACAAGGACCGCGTAAAGGAATGGCTTGCGAAAGGTGCGCAACCTTCCGACACCGTGCGCAATCTCCTTATTAGTCAGGGAGTGATTGAGGGAAAGAAGGTGAACGTGCTCCCAAAGAAAACTGCACCGGTTGTTGAAAAGCCGGCTGAAGAAGCGCCCGCGGCACCGATAGCTGCAGCCGCATCCGCTGAACCCGTTTCCGAAGCCGCCGCTGCACCAGCAGCGTAACGCCACTCCGCACTCCGCTCTTGCGCGGAGTTTTGTGCTTTAACTTCTATACCGTTATGGAACCAGACCAGGCATTTCTCGAATACGCAGTACAGGCACTCGTTGACCATCCTGAGGCAGTAGAGACCTCTCGTACCATCGACCAGATGGGCGTGCTGCTCACGCTTACGGTGCACCCGGACGACATGGGGAAGATTATTGGTAAGAGCGGCAAAACCGCCGAGGCGCTCCGCATTCTTCTACGCGTCGTCGGCATGAAGGGTAATGCGCGCGTCAACCTTAAAATCAACGAGCCAATCGGCGGCAAACGCGAGCAGGAGTTCGGTTCGACCGAAGGCGCGCTTACTGCGTAGCAGGCGGGTGCCCGAGCGGCTATGCGATTCCATCTCATTACGCTTTTTGAAGAGGCGTGTGACGCGTACCTGAGCGCGTCAATCATCGGCCGCGCGCGTACCGAAAAAAAAGTGTTCGTTGAGTACCGGAGTCCGCGCGATTTTGTGACGAACAAATGGGGCAAGGTGGACGAGCGGCCGTACGGTGGCGGTCCGGGCATGGTGCTTCAGGCGTTACCGATAGTAAAGGCAGCTGAAAAGGCGCTGGGTCGGAGAAAAGGGAAGAAGGCGGTTATCTGGTTCTCGCCGAGCGGTAAGCCGTTTACCAATAAAGAGGCGGATGCGCTTTTGAAGTACGACGATGTGGCGCTCGTGTGCGGCCGGTATGAGGGCATTGACGAGCGAGCAAAGACGATGCTCAAGACGCTGGGCGCGCTTAAGGAGTACTCGGTTGGCGAAGCGGTGTATACGGGCGCCGAGCTCCCTGCGATGGCGATTGTGGATGCGGTGACTCGCCGCATCCCGGGTGTGCTTGGTAAGGATGCTTCAGTAGAAGAGCGCCGCGTGGCGAGTCGTACGGTGTATACACGACCGGAAGTTGTTGAGTACAAGGCAAAAAAATACCGCGTTCCGAAAGTGCTTCTGACCGGCAATCATTCCGACATCGATGTCTGGCGAGGCGCGAAGGGCAAGAAGAAATAATTTTTTTAAAGAGCTGCGCGGCCCCTAGGTTCATTTTTGCGACAGCCTTGCTAGACTAGAATCCACCGGTGGCGCTTGCGCCGCGCAGGGCAAGCTGGTAGTATGTGCACATTCAGATACGAGTGAGTTAAGGAGGGGCGGCTACAAAAACGCAAGCACATAGGGCACAGGACGACATCGCAGAAACGAAAGCGGGAACGCTTGCGTTCGTGTATTTATATAGGGCTTCTCTTTTATTCACCTCACCGGCTTCCAAACTATGCACAAGCCAATCGTTCAGAAGACGTTCGGCGGGTTCCGAGCGCCGTTTGTCGAACTGCCGGACCTCGTCGGCCACCAGCGAGGCTCCTTCGACTGGCTCCTTAAGGACGGCCTCGGCGAACTTTTTGCCGAATTTTCTCCTATTAGCGATTACTCAGGCAAGAAGTTCGAACTGCGCTTCGAGGGGTTCGAAGTGGGCGAACCGAAGTACGACGAAGAGTTTGCGCGCGAGAATATGCGCACGTACGAGGTACCGCTCAAAGCGAATATCAAACTAATCAATAAAACGCTCGGTTCGGAAAAAAGCCAGGATGTGTTCCTGACGGACATGCCGCTCATGACGCCACACGGCTCGTTCATCGTTTCCGGTGTTGAACGCGCGATTGTGCCGCAGCTCGCGCGATCGTTCGGCGCGTTCTTCGTGTCCGAGTTTATCCGTGGCAAGCAGTACTTCGGCGCAAAGATCATCCCATTGCGCGGCGTATGGATTGAAATCGACTCGGAAGCGGATGGTGCGATCTTCGTCAAGATCGACCGCAAACGCAAGTTCCCCGTCACCCAGCTCTTCACGGTTTTCGGTGCGGGACTTGGTGCCGAAGTGCTTAAGTATTTTAGCAAGGACCCTCTTGCGCGCGCCGCAATCGAAGCGACGCTGCGCCACGATGAGGCGAAGTCAGTTGAAGAGGCGTATATCGAGATTCACCGCCGAATGCGCGACGGCGATCTCGCTACCCCGGAAAACGCGAAAAACTTCGTGCAGTCGGTGTTTTCTTCGGAGCGCTACGACCTCGGCAAAGTTGGCCGCAATCGTCTGAACGCGCGCTTTAACGAACCGACGACCGAGAAGGCGCTTGCAAAACGCACGCTTTCGCTTGCAGATTTTGTCCGCATTGTGAATGAAATCGCGCGCCTCAACAGCGATTCGTATGCGCAGCCCGATGACATTGACCACTTGGGCTTCCGCCGCGTGCGCTTCGTCGGCGAACTTCTCCAGTCGCGCATGCGCGTTGGTATGAGCCGCATGAAGCGCAATATTCAAGATCGCATGAGCACCATCGAGAGTGAAACGACGCTTCCGATTTCACTCCTTAATCCGCGGCCGTTCCAGGCTGCAGTGCGCGAATTCTTCACGGCAAACCAGCTCTCGCAGTTTATGGATCAGCAGAATATTCTCGCGGAGCTTGAAAACATGCGCACGTTCTCGGCGCTTGGTCCCGGCGGGCTTACGCGCGAGCGCGCAGGCTTCGACGTTCGTGACGTACACCCTTCGCACTACGGTCGTCTGTGCCCGATTCAAACCCCAGAAGGGCAAAACATCGGTCTCATTCTCCACATGGCCGCGCACGCACGCACGAACGAATTCGGCGTCATCGAAACGCCGTACATGCGTGTGAAGCACGGAAAAATCACGGGCGAAGTCGCGTACCACAATGCGCTTGATGAAGCGGGGCAGACGATTGTGCACAACGCGATCGGGCTTGACGATACCGGCAAGATCACGGCGGAGACGCTTGAGGCGCGCCGCGATGGCGAGCCGGTGATCGTGTCTCGAGACGAGGTAACGCTCATGGACGTTTCGACGTACCAGATGTTCTCGATCGCGACGTCGATGATTCCGTTCGTCAACCACGACGACGCAAACCGCGCGCTCATGGGTTCGAACATGCAGAAGCAGGCGACCCCGGTACTCGTACCGGAGGCGCCTTTGGTTGCGACCGGTATTGAGGGCCATGCGGCACGCAGCACCGGGCGACTCGTGCTCGCGGAAGACGCGGGCGACGTTACCTACGTGGACGCACGCAAGATCGTCGTCACCAGCAAGGACAGCAAGAAGAAAGAGTACAAACTCCAAGGACTCACGCAGACGAACCAGAACTCTGCATTTATGCAGCGTCCGTCGGTGCGCGCAGGCGACAAGGTGAAGAAGGGTGACGTGCTCGCCGATAACTCCTCGACGGCGAACGGCCAGCTCGCGCTCGGCCAAAACGTGCGTGTCGCCTTCATGAGCTGGAACGGCGCAAACTACGAGGACGCCATCATCGTCTCTGAACGCCTAGTAGAAGATGCGAAGTTCACCACGGTGCACATCGAAGACTTCGAATGCGTCGTGCGCGACACGAAGCTCGGCCCCGAGACGACGACGCACGATATTCCGAACGTCGGCGAACTGCGCCTCAAGAACCTCGATGAAGAGGGCGTTATCCGCATCGGCGCGGAAGTGCGCTCGGGCGACATCCTCGTCGGTAAGGTTACGCCAAAAGGCGAGACCCAGCTTACGCCGGAAGAACGCCTCCTGCGCTCAATCTTCGGCGACAAGGCGAAGGACGTTAAAGACACATCGCTCCGGATGGAGGGCGGCAAGCGCGGCCGCGTCATCGGCGTGCGTGTTTTCTCTCGCGAGCGTGGCGATCAGCTTGAGAGCGGCATTATAAAGAAAATCGTCGTTACTGTCGCACAGGTGCGCAACGTGTCAGTGGGCGATAAGCTTGCAGGCCGTCACGGCAACAAGGGCGTTATCTCGCGCGTGCTTCCCGTCGAAGACATGCCGTACGACGAGAACGGCAACCCGGTCGACGTAATTCTCACGCCGCTTGGCGTGCCAAGCCGCATGAACCTTGGGCAAATTCTTGAGCTCCACCTCGGTCTTGCGGCGAACGAGCTCGGCTACCAGGCGGTTGTCCCGCCGTTTGCCGGTGCGACGGCCGACGAAATCCGCGACGAGCTCGAGAAAGCGGGCTTCAACCGGTCCGGCAAAATGAAGCTCTACGATGGCCATACGGGCGAAGCCTTCGCGCAGGAAATCGCGGTCGGCTATATGTACGTGCTTAAACTGCACCACATGGTTGAGGACAAGATCCACATGCGCTCCATCGGTCCGTACAGCCTCATCACGCAGCAGCCTTTGGGCGGCAAAGCACAGAACGGCGGTCAGCGCTTCGGTGAAATGGAAGTGTGGGCGCTCCTAGGCTACGGCAGCGCATACACGCTGCGTGAAATGCTTACGATCAAGTCCGACGACATCCAAGGTCGAAGCGCCGCGTTCGACGCGATTGTTAAAAATGAACCGATTAGTCACGCGGGTACGCCGGCATCGTTTGCGGTGCTTACGAACCAGATCCGTGGCCTCGCGCTCGATGTGGAGCCAAAAACGCTCCCGCCGGAGCCGGATGACCTGGCCTAAGGGTTCTATTCTCCAGCACTAACTATTCAGCACTATGGCAATCAACCCCCGCAACCCCCGCGCACCGCGCGACGCATGGAATGCTCTGACGCTCACGCTTGCGAGCCCGGAACGTATTCTCGAGTGGTCGTTCGGCGAAGTGACCAAACCGGAGACGATTAACTATCGCACGCAGCGCTCCGAAAAGCACGGACTTTTCGACGAGAAAATCTTTGGCCCGGAAAAAGACTACGAATGCTACTGCGGCAAATACAAAGGCATTCGCTATAAGGGTATCGTGTGCGATAAGTGCGGCGTCGAAATTACGCGCTCGATTGTTCGACGCGAGCGCATGGGCCACATTGAACTGTGCACCCCAGTCGCGCACATTTGGTTCCTTAGGAGCGTACCGAGCCGCATGGCGCTTGTTCTTGGGACCAGCGCAGCCGACCTAGAGAAGGTTATCTATTTTGCCGGTCACATCGTGACCAAAGTCCACGAAGAGGAAAAGAAGCGCCTCATTGCAGAGCTCGAGAGCGAGTACAAGGCAAAGTACAAGAGTTCCAGTTCCGAGAAAGAACGCGAAGCGCTTAAAGAACGCCTTGCTCCGGCTAAGACTGAGATTGAAAGCGTCGTGGTCGGCAAAGTGCTCGACGAGCTCGAATACCATCGGTTCTCGGTGAAGTATGGCGGCCTTTTTGAGGCGCGCATTGGCGCCGAGGCAATCTACGATCTCTTCCGCGGGCTTGATCTCAAAGAGCTTGAGAAGACGCTTGAGGCGCGCTTTGAAAAAGCGGGCGCCGGCGAGCGCGAGAAGCTTGCGAAGCGCATCAGCATTATTTCGGGCATGGTCGGCGCGGGCATTCGCCCGGAGTGGCTGTTCCTTACGCGCATTCCGGTCATTCCGCCCGCGCTTCGGCCGATGGTCGCGCTCGACGGCGGACGCCACGCGACTTCAGACGTGAACGACCTGTATCGACGCGTCATCAATCGCAATAACCGCCTCAAGAAGCTCATGGACATCCATGCGCCGGAGGTGATTTTGCGCAATGAAAAGCGCATTTTGCAGGAAGCGGTTGACGCACTTCTCGATAACTCGATTCGCCGTGGCGGAGCCGCGGCCGGCGCGCTCGCCAACGCGCAACGCCGCCCGCTTAAGAGCCTTGCCGACTATCTGAAAGGCAAGCAAGGCTACTTCCGCCAGAACCTGCTCGGCAAGCGCGTCGACTACTCAGGCCGCTCGGTAATTGTCGTCGGTCCTGACCTCGAGCTCGACGAATGCGGCCTCCCTAAGCACATGGCACTCGAACTCTTCCGCCCGTTCGTCATCGCAGGTCTTCTTGATCGCGAGCTCGCCTTTAACATTCGCGGAGCAGGCCGGCTCATAGAAGACGGCGTCGCCGAGGTGTGGGAGATTCTCGAAGAAGCGATCCAGGGCAAGTACGTACTGCTTAACCGCGCGCCGACTCTGCACCGCCAGGGTATTCAGGCGTTTCGTCCGCGGCTTATCGAAGGCGATGCGATTCAGTTGCATCCGCTCGTATGCAACGCGTTCAACGCGGACTTCGACGGCGACCAGATGGCGGTCCACGTCCCGCTTTCCGCGGAGGCGCAGTGGGAGGCGGCAAACATCATGAGCGCCAACAAGAATATCTTGAAACCGGGCTCGGGCGACATGATTGTACTCACTGGTAAACCGCTCGATATCGTGCTGGGCGTCTACTGGCTTACTAAGGTTGCACAGGGTGCCAAGGGAGAGGGTGACTATTTCGCGGGCCCTAACTCGGCGATTCTTGCTTCAGAGTTTGGCATTGTCGATACGCGCGCGCTGGTGAAGGTACAGCCGAGCGCTGACAAGGAGAAGTATGCGCAGTTTGACGGTAAGCCGTTTGAAACTACGGTCGGCCGGCTGCTCTTCAACACGGTGCTCCCGAGCGACTATCCGTTTGTGAACGACACCATCACGAAGAAAGTGCTCTCGCGCATCGTGAACGACTGCATAACGCGCTATGGCCTCGACGCGATTCCAGACATCGTGAATCGCGTGAAGGAGTTCGGCTTCGAGTACGCAACGCGTTCCGGCGTATCCTGGGCCATTGATGACGTACGTGTTCCGGAAGGAAAGCGCGCGGTCGTTGAATTGGCTGCAGCAAAAGCAGCAACCATCAAGGACGATTACTTGAATGGTCTTCTTTCCCCCGAAGAGAAGACGCGTATGACCATCGAAACCTGGCAGAACGCCAAGGCGGAAATTGAAAAGCTGGTCGCCAATGAACTCAACCCGATGGGCTCGGTTGCCGACATGGTGACGTCCGGGGCACGCGGTTCTATGGGCAACCTTACGCAGATGGCGGGAATGAAGGGTCTCATCCAGAACACGGCGGGCGAAACCATTGAAGTGCCAATCGCCTCCTCGTTCGTTGAAGGCCTTAACCCAGTCGAGTACTTCATGAGCACACACGGCGCCCGAAAGGGTCTCACCGACACGGCACTCGGCACTGCGAAAGCAGGGTATCTCACGCGGCGTCTCTTCGACGTTGCGCAGGACTCTATCGTCACTGAGCAGGACTGTGGCACCGCGCGCGGCGTCCGTATCAATCGCGTGAGCGCGTCGGGTGTACAGATTGACTACGCGACGGTGCTCACCGGTCGTGTACTTGCCGAAGACGTGCACGACGTCGATGGAACGCCGCTCTTCCACCGCGGACACTACCTTACCGCCGACGACGCGGAAGCCCTCGCGGCCTCTTCAGCTCAGTCCGTCGTTGCGCGTTCGCCGATGACGTGCGAGACGCGCTACGGCATTTGCCAGCAGTGCTACGGCATGGATCTTACGACCCGCGCGCTCATTGACCTGGGCGAGGCAGTCGGTACGGTAGCCGCGCAGGCTATCGGTGAACCGGGCACGCAGCTCACTATGCGCACCTTCCACGCAGGCGGCGTGGCAAGCGTGGGTGGCGACATTACGAGCGGTCTGCCGCGCGTGGAAGAAGTGTTCGAAAAACGCTCGCCGAAAAACCCGGCCGTGGTTTCGAAGACTGACGGCATCGTGAGCGACATCAAGGAAGTCGGTCGTGAGAAAGTAATCGTCGTCATGCCGGCTGCCGGCCAGGGCAAGAAGAATGGTTCGGCGCAGGAATATCTCGCGCCGTTCCCGCGCGTACCTCTGGTATCGATCGGGAGTGAGGTAGTGAGAGGGCAGATTCTCACCGATGGTTCTGCAGACCTTGACGAGCTCTTCGAGTACGCAGGTCGCACCATCGTGCAGGAGTACATCATTTCCGAGGCGAGCAAGATTTACGAACTGCAGGGTTCGCCCGTCTCGCGCAAGCACCTCGAGGTGGTGGTGAAGCAAATGTTCTCCCGCGTGAAAGTGACGAAGCCAGGCGACACGGAATACTCCGTTGGCGATGTGATTGAAGACTGGGAGTACGCGAAAGCGGTTCGGGAGATGCATGCGGCCGGTAAGCTAGTGCCGGAAGCGCGCGAAATCGTGCTTGGAATTAAGGAGTCCGCGCTCAGCCGCCGCTCGTTCCTCTCAGCAGCGTCCTTCGAGCAGACCACCAAGATTCTTATCAACGCCGCACTCAAGGGTTCGGTGGATCGCTTGCGCGGCCTCAAGGAGAACGTGATTCTCGGCCGGCTCATTCCAGCTGGTACCGGTTTTAGCGGCAGCAAGAAGTACGACGCAATCGCGAAGCTTCAGGCGGAGTTGCCACAGCCGGAGCCGCGACCGGAAGTGCCCTACGCGGCACGCCCGACACGCTCGGTGTCATAGCGATTCGCTCGCGTAGTACAGAAAGCGATACCGAGTAGCGCCCTATGCGGCACCGTACGCGGATACTTCGTAAATCATGCTTGTCCGCCTCGCTGACTCGGCGGCGTCGCTCGAAGACTCGCGACGAGCTACCCGGGTGAAGTCCGTTTTCTGCAAGACGCCTGTTCAATAGAACGCAAAACCCCGCCACACGGCGGGGTTTTGCGTTCTCCCCGTGCCAAAACAGTGTGCACGGACGCTCGTCCACTACTTTTTCGCTCGCACTTGTACGCTTGCTCTGCAAAAAGGAAAAGCGGCGCAGGGGGA
>JAJZPB010000022.1 GCA_021811365.1 bacterium | reverse complement strand
CTTGGGGCCGCTCTGCGCGCTCGCAGCGAGCCTCGAGCAGTGGTATGCTCAATGCGATATGGAAAAAAGCAAGAAAACGGGGCTTTGGATAGGACTCGGCGTGCTTGTTCTCGCGGTGCTTGGGGGAGGGGGCTGGTACCTCTCCCGCGGCCACAGCGTTCCCGCGTTCCCCTTGAACCCTTCCGACCACATTGCTTCCTGGCGGTTCAAGGGCGCCTACACCGGCCAGCCGCCGTTTGAAAAGAAAGCACAAGAGGACATCGCTAAACAGCGTGTTTACCTGAAGACGGGGAAGTATGATGCTTACGACGTATACATCGGCATCGCAAATGACTACGCGCTTCTGGGCAACGGGCGCGCGGCGTATCAGAACTACAATCGCGCCATCGCGCTCTTCCCGAACCAAGGCCTTGCGTACTCCGACCTCGGCGCGCTCATGAGCGAGCTTGGTGCGCGCTACACCGCCGCCGATGCGTACGCGAAAGCCGAAACAGTCGAACCCGCCGTGCTCACCTACCATCTTGAGCAGCTGCAATTCCTCACGAGCTATTTCGCCACTGACACGCCGCGGGTCGCGGCAGCGTTCGACGACGCGAGCAAACAATTCGGCGACATTGCGCAGGTGCTTGCCATCGAGGCGCAATGGCTCACGGGGCAAGGGCGCTACGCCGACGCGATTGCCGCGTGGCAGCGCGCAATCCTTATTTCGCCCGGACGCGACGTTTCAAGTATGCAACAAGCCATTACCCAGCTGAAAGCGAAAGAGGCGCAGCAAGCTGCGGCGTCAAGCACAAAACCATGACCACGCTTAAACGCCTGTTCTCCTGGCTTCTGGTGGCGCCCGTGCTGCTGCCGTTTGCCATTTATAACGGTGTCATTTATCCCTACCTCGTACCGAAAACGCTTTCGTTTTACGCGGTGATGCTGATTACGACAGCGGTCTTTTTGATTCTGGTGGCAAACGGGCAGCCGTTTTACTGGGGCCGCCTTCGGAAAAAAGAAACATGGATTCCGCTTGCGCTGCTGGGAGTCGCCTACGTCACGAGTTCGCTCGGGCTCGGCTTCTACCACTCGTTCTGGAGCATCTTCGATCGCGGCGACGGGCTTCTTATGCTCACCTGCGCCGTGGCATCCTTCTACATGCTCCTGCTCTATGCGGACCGCGCATACTTCACGAAGCTGCTACGCGCGGTTGCGGTGGTCGCCTCGCTCGTTGCGGCGTACGGCATCGGCGAGTGGCTCGTGACGGGTGGTCGCATCGGCGGCCTGCTCGGCAATGCCGCGTTCTTTGCGGGGTACCTCGGTATCGCGCTCTTTGCGACGCTTGCGGCTGCACGCGATATGCCGCGCGGCTGGCGCCGCGCGGCATACGTCGGCGCGCTTCTGCAGGTCGTTGCAATCGTGCTTACTGCTACGCGCGGCACAATGCTTGCGCTCCTCGTCGCAGTGCTCTTGGTGCTCGTGCATGAGGCGGTACGCGCCGCGGGGAAGCGGCGAACGTACTCGGCGGCTACTCTTGCTACGCTCGTCGTACTCGGTGGGCTTTTCTTCTCTTTCCGTGGCGAACTCGCAAAGGTGCCCTTCGCGCCGATACAGCGTGTGGCCACGGCGTCGTTCTCTTCGCCGGACATCGCAAGCCGCCTCTTCATTTGGAACCACATGCTCACCCAGATTGCGCAGCGTCCCCTGGTGGGCGTTGGCGCCGAGCACATCGACTATCTCTTTAACAAGTTCTATAACCCGTCGAAAATTCAAGAGCAGTGGTTCGACCGCTCGCACAACGCGTTCATTGATTACGCAGTTCAGTACGGCGTACTCGGCTTCGTGCTGTACGTGCTTTTGATCGCGTCCTTTTTTGTCGCCGCTCGCCGCTTTAGTCGCACAGGAGACCGTTGGACCGCAGCGGCGCTTACGCTGCTCGCAGTCGTGTACGCGGTTCAAAACTTCTTTGTGTTCGATACGGTTACCTCGTTCTGGCTCCTGCTTGCGCTCCTTGCGGTCGCGCTCGCCGCTTCACTCGATGCTGCTCCAGCGCAGGCGTATCCGTTTCCGGCATGGGTGCGCGGCGCGAGCTGGGTTCTCGCTCTTGGGTTCGTTGCGCTCATTGTGCCGGTCTCGGTGCGTCCAGCTATCGCGGCGTATGACCTCGCGCACGCATACGGATACCAGCTTGCCGATGTACAAAAGTCGGTTGCGTACCTTAACAATGGATTTGCCCTCGGTACCTACGGAAACCTTGAGTACGGCTACGAGGCGTACAGCATGTATGCCGATACGCAGTCTGTGCAGCTCTCGGGTGACCAACTGACTGCAGCGTTTCGTGAAGCAGAGGGTATCCTTGCGACTGAGTTCGCCCGCACCCCGTACGACGCACGAACCGCGCTCGACTACGCAAACCTGCTCGCACTTGCGCCCCCGGGCGTTGCGGTCGACAAGGCACAGCTTTCAGAAGCAATCGCGCGCGCCATCAGCCTCTCGCCAATGCGCGCGCAGCCTTGGTACATCCTGGTGAATGCAACACTTACCCATGCCAATAGTTTCCCGGCGGGGTCGCCGGAACGAGCAAGCGGTTACGCGGCAGCGAAAGACCTTTTGAGCAGGTATAGCGCGCTCGTACCAGCGCTCTCCGAGCCGTACTTTACGCTTGCGCAGCTCGACCTTGCGACCGGCGACAAAACGAGCGCGCTCGCTGAAGCAGCAAAAGGGAAGCAGTACTATACGAGCGACTTGCCCACGGCACAGCGCGCCGCTGCGTTCTACGAAAGCGTGCAGGACTGGCCCGATGCCGTGTACTTCCTGACGCAGGTGGTGCAGCAAACGCCAAATGACGCAGCGGCGCAGTATACTCTTGCTAAGGCTGAGTATCTCAGCGGCGACAAGGCGGCTGCCGATCGCATTGTCGTCCAGCTTCGTAAGAGCAGTCCAAACATCTTGCAGACCGACCCAGCCTTCCTTACCGCAATCACCAAGTATGAACAATCCTCCGGAACTCGCTAAGGCAGAAAAAAAAGCGGCTCGGCGAGAAGCCGAGCGCAAGGCGCTGCCTTTTTTTATCGAGTTCGTGAAGTTCTCTGCGTTGTTCGCAATCATCATAGCGATCGCGTTTCTGACGCTGAGCCTCACCAGCTTTGCTGCTGGATAAGCGTAGGGCCCTCCTTTCGAAAGGAGGGCCCGTAAGGAAGAATTACCGAGGAGGCACGAGGAACCCGTCCGCGCAGATGTCACAGCCGACGAGCGCCGACGCGCGAGACGTATCGACCATGCGGTACTTGCGGTCGCCATCGGCGGCGAGCAGAATATTTGCTTTGCAGAGCTTTTCCATCACCTCGTGCGTTGCGTCTCCGATCCCGGTGAATTTGCCTGGACGCCGCGCCATTTTCAACAGCGCGGCCGCGGCTGCGGCCCTGAGCACGGGACTCCGGACATGCATCTGGAGGTGCTCGTTGATAACGTTGATAGCCTGGATGGACATGCAGCCTTCCTTTTCGTTGAGGGAACTTGTTAGCCAGCAACGTTTATATAATTTGTTTGCAAATAATGCAAGTTGCCTGGAGGTGCGGATGTGGTATGGTGCTCTTGTACGGACCGAAGACCGTAGGCGGCGAAGAGGGCGTCTAAAAATCTGCCGCAATCCAAAGCCTTGGCACGTTCGAGCTAAAAACGGTGCAGACGAGGAAGGCGATGCTGAGCATCGTCGACCGAGGATAAGCCGTTTTTAGCCGGAGGTAGCAGGGCGACGATGCGGAACGAAAGTTTTACGACTCTCGTGTCAGATTTTTAGACGGCCTCCGATGCCTCAATGTAATGCCTGCGCAGGGAGACCGATAGGTCGACATCTCCTTTTCGCTCGTACGAAATAATCACGCAGCAGGGAAACCTGCTTCAAAAGCCTATTCAAAATGGCAATCACGAAAGACAAAAAGCGCGCTATAAGCGCAAAACTCGACGAGGCGTTCGGTGAAGCGACGGCCGCGGCCTTTGTTGGCTTCAACAAGATTTCCGTTGCCGATACGTCGGCCATGCGCCGCGATCTTAAGAAGGCGGGCGTTCGCTACTTCGTTGCGAAGAAGACGCTTTTGCGCCGCGCGCTCAATGAGCGCGGGTACCAAGGGAACCTTCCGGAATTGCCGGGCGAAGTGGCGCTCGTATGGAGCGCCGAGGAAGACAGTACGCTTCCGTCTCGTTCGGTGTACGGCTTCATAGCGAAATTCAAAGGCGGCTTATCGCTTTTGGGCGGCGTTTTTGAGGGGGCGTACGCTGATCGCGAAAAAATTACCGCGATCGCGACGATTCCGCCGGTTCCGGTACTGCGCGGCATGTTCCTGAATGTGATCAATAGCCCTATCCAGGGCTTGGTCATTGCGCTCGACAAGATTAGAGAAGCAAAGAGCGCATAGCGCGGTTGCAGTTCTCTCCTCTGTTCGCGTATGCGAACGAAGCGCATGGCATTACTTAGCTTGTTATCTATTTAACTATGGCAGAAGAAACTACGCAGGAAGCGGCTACGGCCGAGACTGAGGTTAAGGAAGCGGCCGCTCCGGCTGAGGCTCCCGTTGAAGCGGCAGCTCAGACAGAGGAAGTGGTCGTTCCCGAGAAGTTCAAAAAGCTCGTGCAAGAGATCGAAGGCATGACGGTGCTCGAACTCTCTGAGCTCGTGAAGGTGCTCGAGAAGAAGTTCGGCGTCTCCGCAGCAGCCGTTACTATGGCTGGTCCGGCGGCCGCGCCGGTCGAAGAGGGTAAGTCTACGGCCGACGTAGAGCTTACCGACGTGGGAGCGAACAAGATTTCCGTCATTAAGGCGGTGAAGGATGCGCTCGCGCTTGGCCTTAAGGACGCGAAGGACTTGGTTGACGGAGTTCCGAGCATGCTCAAGACGGGCATCAAGAAAGAAGAGGCTGAAGAACTCAAGAAGAAGATCGAAGAGGCCGGAGGAAAAGTTACGCTTAAGTAACTTTTCCGACGGCCTGGGAAGGGGTCGGGGAACGGAAGTTCCCCGTGTCGGAGAGCAGGGCGGAGCCCGCTGAGAACCGTGGGTTCTCAGGGAGGAGCTTTGCGACGACGGCTGGTGGAAAAGTTACGCTTAAGTAACTTTTCCGAAGTACGCCTTTCGAGCAAGATTTTATGCAAAACGCCCCGTACGGGGCGTTTTGCATTGCTACCCGATGCGCTGTCTCTAGCAAGACAGAGCTGAACAAGCCCGACTGCCTTGTGAGGGTCTATGCGAGGCTAGGCCGTGCTGACTATTTGCCACGACGCAGAACGCCATAGAAACCGTCACCGCGAAAGGGTTCCCAAACGTGTCTCGTGCCCGTACACTGGGGCAGTCCACGATATGGAAGATTTCGCAAAACTGTTTGGATCGCCAGCGCGCCTGAAGATGCTCCGGCTCTTCACGTTTAACCGCGACCTCCAGCTTACGGTGAGCGAGGTAGTCGACCGGGCTAAAATCCCGCCAGCCGTAGCTCGGAAGGAACTCTCCGAGCTGTACGCCGCTGGATTTCTGCGCAAGCGAGGAGAGCGCGCAAAAGCGCAATTTCAGACGAATCCAAAATTTGAGCAGCTTACGCCCTTGGCGCAGTTCATTCGCGACACGACCAGTGTCAGGCCCCAACGCGTCCGCGAGCTGCTAAAAAAAGCAGGAGGACTGCAGCTCGTCGTACTCTCGGGTCTTTTTTCTGGAGCAATCGAGCCGCGTATCGACCTTTTGGTGGTTGGCGACAAGCTCGACGAACGCGCGCTTGCCCAGTCCGTGCACGCGATTGAAGCGGAGATTGGCAGGGAGATTCGCTACGCTTCGTTCGCGACCGAAGACTTCCGCTATAGGCTCGGCGTGTACGACCGTCTCCTGCGCGATGTATTTGACTATCCACACCGAACGTTGCTCGACAAGATAGGGCTCTAATTACTTGCTACACTTTGTCTTAGGCACTCGCTTAGCGGGTATTATCAGCCTACTTCGGTAACGCAAGACTCGTAATCGCAATCGCTATGGTTTTCACCACTTGGGCAGATGTACTCAATCAGTCGTTCCAGAGCCTTTTTTACGGGCTGGTGGGCTTTATACCAAATCTAGTCGCCGCCATCCTTCTTTTCATTATCGGCTGGCTCATTGGTATGGGCGTTGGTCGCGTCGTGACGCAAATCGTTAATTCGCTGCGCGTGGACCAGGCGCTTCGCAGCGCGGGCGTGGACCGGGTGCTTTCGCGCGCCGGGTTCGAGCTCTCCTCGGGCCGCTTTCTCGGGGTGCTTGTTGAATGGTTCTTCATTATCGTCTTCCTCGTCGCGGCGCTCGGCCTGCTGCACCTTGATGCAGTGAACCTGTTCCTACGCGACGCCGTCCTCGGTTACTTGCCGCAGGTAATCGTGGCGGTGCTCATTCTTCTTGTTGCTGCGGTGCTTGCTGAGTCAGCCGAACGCGTGGTAGTAGGCTCAGCAAAAGCGGCAGCGCTTACCTCAGCGGGCTTTTTCGGCAAAGTAGCGCGCTACTCGATTTGGGTGTTCGCCATCCTTGCCGCACTTGACCAGCTTCAGGTGGCGCAGTCGTTCGTACAGACGCTCTTCACGGGCGTTGTTATTGCAGTCTCGCTCGCCGTCGGCCTTGCCTTCGGTTTGGGTGGCCAGCAAGCCGCCTCGCGCTACATTGATCACCTTCAGCAGGAAATTAAGCACTAGGCAATTCGTGTTCAAGACAAAACGCGGCCGCTTAAGCGGCCGCGTTTTGCATTGGCAGTATTTAAACGTAGTACGAGCCTGGCACGCGATTGCGTACCAGGCTCGGAGAGATCAGCAGGGCTGAATGGGTTTCGGCCAGGGGCAGAACCTCAGGATCGTTGCCATGCTGGCAGTGAAGAACATGGTGAGCACACCATACAGAAGGTCCGGGTCGGCCCCGCTTCTCGTGGCAATCGCAAACTCGGCGAAGGCGCCGACTGAGATCACGCCGTATGCGATGAGGCCGAGTTCCGCATCGGGGTCGCGCGCTGTCTTCGCGTGAACGATGAAGCAGAGCGCGCCCATAAAGAGGGCGACAGCAATCAGGGTGAGGATGGCGGGTGCCATATCCGGAGTCCTTTCGGTTGTTTCCGGGATGAATAGTAAACTAATTGAGTGAATTTGTCAAGTATTCGAGCGCGTCCGTGTAGCGGTGCGCCTGAACGGGTTGACGCCTCAAAACGACTCGTGTATGTTAGGGCTACGTGTCTACGAAGCGAAAAGACTCATTTTCTGGAGCGGATAGGCCGTAAGGCCGCGCGCGCGTAAAGCGCACGAACAAACCGCCCTAGAGGCGGTTTGTTCGTTTCGAAGGAGGACACGCGTCATTTGATAACCGAATACGCAAAGGTAATTGAATACCCACAACAGTAGTTGTGGGATATCAAAGTGCAAAAAAGATTGTGGTATTCAGGTCTCCGTACGGGAGACATAAGAGTACACGGTGGATGCCTAGGCCTAGGACGGCGAGGAAGGACGCGACTAACCTGCGAAAAGCTTCGGGGAGGCGGTTTGTAGCCTTTGATCCGAAGATCTCCGAATGGGGAAACCCTCCAGGTTTGACCTGGAATCCATGGGGTAACGCCCATGCGAAGCGAACCCGGGGAAGTGAAACATCTCAGTACCCGGAGGAAAAGAGAACAATATGAGTTGCGTTCTCTTCAAGCGTTATGTTCGTTTGAAGGGAACGCAACTCGCGTGATACCCCGAGTAGCGGCGAGCGAAAAGGGAAAAGCCCAAACCTCTTTCTTCGGAAAGGGGGGTTGTAAGATAGAAACGTCGTACTTGTACGAGAAGAGTTACAAAACGTCTGTATAGCTGAAGCTGCTGGGAAGCAGCGCCCCAGAGGGTAATGGCCCCGTAAGCGAAATACAGGACGACTCTTGTTTCTATTCTTGAGTAGCTCGAGACACGAGTAGCTCGAGTGAATCTGCCGGAACTAACCGGTAAGGCTAAATACGTCCTATGACCGATAGTGAACTAGTACCGTGAGGGAAAGGTGAAAAGAACCCCGAGAGGGGAGTGAAATAGA
>JAJZPB010000021.1 GCA_021811365.1 bacterium | reverse complement strand
AAGCACATCTTTCCCGCCTTCGTCGCGGAAGTATTCAGCTTGCGTAAGCCCGGTGAGCGCCACACGGGCGCGGGCGCCCGGCACCTCGTTCATTTGGCCGAATACCAGCGCTGTTTTCGCCAGTACCCCTGAGTCAGCCATTTCGTGGTAGAGATCGTTCCCTTCACGCACGCGTTCGCCGACGCCTGCAAACACTGAGTACCCGCCGTGCTCGCTTGCTATATTGCGAATAAGCTCCTGAATGATGACCGTCTTGCCGACGCCGGCGCCGCCAAAGAGACCGACTTTGCCGCCCTTAAGAAACGGAATGATGAGGTCGATAGCCTTGATGCCGGTTTCGAACACTTCCGCTTTCGTGGTCTGCTCGTCGAAAGAGGGCGGGTCGCGGTGAATGGGTAGGCGGCGTGCGTCTTTTGCAATCGGGTCCTTCCCATCGATGGTTTCGCCAAGCACATTAAACAGGCGGCCGAGCGCTACTTCTCCCACTGGTACGCTAATCGGTGCGCCGGTTGCCGCAGCAAGCTCGCCGCGTGAAAGACCTGCGGTCTCAGAGAGCGCAATTGCACGCACTCGGTCGAGTCCGAGGTGCGCAGCAACCTCAAGCGTAATGCGGCCGTGCTGCCCGCCTTCCGCTATGACCAACGCCTCGCCGATTGCCGGACGGTGCTTTTCGAAATAGACGTCGACGATCGGCCCGATGACTTCCGTAATTTTTCCGCTCATAACAAATGTGATACTACTAAAAATTGACTCATACTGCTAATGCTTCTCGGCCACCGACGATTTCTGATACTTCGCGGGTGATGGCTGCTTGCCGCACCTTGTTGTATTCATGCGTGAGGTCCGCCGCTACCTCTTTCGATTTATCGCTTGCGTTCTTCATTGCCACCATGCGTGCCGAGTGCTCTGCAGCCTTGCTTTCAAGCAGCATATGGTAGAGCGCCACTGAGGTGAGACGGGGCACAAGAATCCCGAACACCTCTTCTTCAGCTGGCTCAATGGTATATGCGGGTACCGCATCAACTCCGTGCAGTTGACTAAATTTTCCGTGCTCTGGCGCTATGTCTTGCACCAGCTGCTGTAGTACGTCAATTGAGAGCGGCAGCAACCGACGCACCGTTGGCACATGCTCAAACGTAGATCGGAAGTTGTTGTAGACCACGAGGACCTCATCGAACCGTTCCGCAATAAACGCTTCGGTAAGCTCTAAAGAAAGCTCGTCCATGACCGCGCGATCCACGTCGTCGGTTTTGTTCTCAAAAGAACGAACGATCTCGTACCCGCGGCGCATAAAGTACTCATACCCTTTTTTACCGTACGCGTACACAGCGACAGCGTTTTGCGGATACGTGCGGACGGTCTCGGACGCCAGTTTGATAAGCCCCGAGTTAAGCGCTCCCGCTAGACCACGATCACTCGTGATCACGACCAGAGCCACTTTGCGGACACTAGTGTGCGTACGCGAAAGCGGATGCCTGAGGAGCTCATTGCTACTCGAGAGGCGGGCAAGAATCTGTAGCGCAGCGCGCGCGTACGGCCGCCCGGAAAGCGCCGCAAGCTGCGTTTTACGCATCTTTACCGCTGACACGGCCTCCATGGCTCGTGTCACTTTGTGCATGCGGTTGGTCGCAGCAATTTTGCCTTTGATGTCCTTCAGTGCCATGGCTCTGACTAGCTCTCTGTCGTGCGCGAAAGGAACACGTCGAGCTTTTCGCGCAGCGTTCGTTCGGTCTCCTCGCGAATTTCCCGCGACTCCTTAACGGCAGCGAGCGTGCCTCCCGCTTCGCGCTCTAGAAACTCGCGCAGACGCGCCTCCACCTCCGGAATCTGCTCCGGCTCAAACGTGTCGAGGTATCCGTTTGTCGCTGCGAAAATGACTACCGCTTCCATTTCAAACGGCAGCGGCTCTGCACGCCCTTGCGACAGCACTGCGGTCATGCGGCGGCCGGTGTCAATGCGCTTTTTAGTTTCCGGATCAAGATCCGAGGAAAATTGCATGAAGGCTTCTAGTTCGCGCAGCTGTGCGAGCTCGAGCTTAATTTTGCCGGACACCTTCTTCATCGCTTTTGTTTGCGCCGCAGAACCGACGCGGGAGACTGATATACCCACGTTTATTGCCGGACGCTGGCCTTTGTTGAAGAGATCCGCCTCAAGGTAAATCTGCCCGTCGGTAATAGAGATTACGTTGGTCGGAATGTACGCTGATACGTCGCCTTCCTGGGTTTCGATAATGGGAAGCGCGGTTAGAGACCCGCCTCCTTTTGCGTCCGAAAGTTTTGCGGCTCGCTCGAGCAGGCGCGAGTGCAGATAGAAAATGTCTCCCGGGTATGCCTCACGGCCCGGCGGACGGCGGAGCAGGAGCGACATCTGCCGATATGCGGTTGCCTGTTTGGAAAGGTCGTCGTAGATAACGAGAGCATCCTTGCCCTGGTCCATGAAAAACTCTCCAATTGCGGCGCCTGCAAAAGGCGCAATGAACTGAAGTGACGCGCTCACCGAAGCGGGTGCGGTTACGATAATCGTGTATTCGAGAGCGCCCTTCTCAGCAAGTTCCGCAACGAGTTTCGCGGTTTTTGACTCCTTCTGACCGATGGCCACGTAAATGCAAATAGGTCGTTTTTCTTTCGGTTCGCTTTTCTGGTTCAAAATTGCATCGATAGCAACGCTCGTTTTCCCCGTACCGCGGTCACCGATAATGAGCTCGCGCTGGCCTCGGCCAATCGGAATCATGGAGTCTACTGCCTTGATGCCGGTGTGAAGCGGCGTATTTACCGATGCGCGTTCGATTACCCCGTACGCAGGACGTTCTATTGGCCGCAGCTCCTTCGCGCCAGTCGGACCCTTGCCGTCGACGGGTACGCCGAGCGGATTCACTACGCGCCCAAGCAAGGATTCGCCCACCGGTATCGAAAGCTGCTGTTTGGTGCGGCGCACCAGCATCCCCTCGCGTACCTTCTCGGCGCCACCAAGGACCACAACACGGACAGCCTCTTCTTCAAGGTTGAGTACGAGGCCGTATACGGGCGCTGGGTCCTTCAACGCCTCCTCGAGCGATCGGTCAAAGGTCTCGTCGAAAAGCACCATCTCACCGAGCATCGCGTTGGTGAGTCCGTCGATTTCCGCCACGCCGTCGCCGGTCGCACGAACCGTACCCACCTCCTGAGCGCCTTCCGTCGGCTCCCATGCAGCTATTTCTTTTTCGATTCTCTCGATGATGCTCTCCATGTTTATGTGGTGACCTTTTGATAAATCGCTAAGAGCGCCCCCTTTCCAGAGTGATCGATGAGCTGCCCGTCCGCGTGTGCGCGCCAGCCGCTCAACAACTCGTGATTGACCTTGGCATGTTTAGCGATAATGCCCGACTGCTCTGCTTGCATAAGCGCGTCCTTAGCGTAGCGCTGGTGCGCCACTTCGACGCTTGCTGCGCGCGCACTCCTGCGCGCTGCGGTGTTCGCCAGTTCGCGCGCCATTTTTGGCAACAGCTTCTCTCGGCCGTGACGCTTGAGATGCACAATAAGCAGCTCAAGGGCTTCGTGTGCGCCCGCGGTATTCCCCTGCTCGGCGATTGCCTCGAGAATGTGTGTATAGCGGTTTGTCATTGCGGTTTACCTATGCCTCTGTAGCATGGCGTTCGTGCATAAGCTTGCCCGCAGCGAGCACGGCAAGACGCGCGATATCCTTCTCGCTCGCTCTGCGTATCTGCTCGGCAAGCTCGGTTGCGCGCAGGTCGGCATCTCGTGCGATCTGTGCCGAACGTTCTTCCGCTTCTGCGAGCATTTTCGATCTATTTTGCGTGGCTGCCGCATGTGCTGCCTTCACAATCTCCTCCGCATCGAGCTCCGCTTTCGCAACCCGCTTCGTGGCTACCTCATCGGCACCGGCAAGCTTTTCCGCTGCGCGTGCGGCGTCTTCGACGCCTTTCGCCACGAGCGCACGGCGCTTTTCGAGCATCTGCATCACCGGTTTATACAGGAAATACCAGAGCGCCAGAAGAACAATGCCGAAGTTCACCGCCTGCGCGAGCAGGAGACGCCAGTCGAGGCCGAATGCCGAAAAAAGTTGGTTCATAAGTGAAGGGGTAAGGCAAACAGGACAGCTTTAGGCGCGCAGTATGCACTAGCAGGCCGTGCGCAGATGAGTTACGACACACCAAACGGACAGCAGAAATGCAAAGCGTACCGACGCTAAACGAATTTAATGATGAAAGAGACCACGAGCGCAAGAATGCCAAGCGCCTCCGTGAAGACAATCGCAAGAATCATGTTGGAAATGATTTTGCCGGAAGCTTCCGGGTTTCGTCCAATGGCTTGCATAGCGCCGCTGCCAATAAGACCAATACCGATGCCTGGGCCAATGACGCCAAAACCGGCGGCGATGGCCATGCCCAAGAGTTTTGCTGAAGCTAGGTCCATTTATGAAGAAGGTAAATGTGTAACAAGGGCACGTATCCCGAACCCGGCCGAGGCGCAGCCGCAAAGCGGCTAGTGCGCCTCGGCCGGATCCGCGATCGCCAGTTTAATGAAAAACAGCGTGAGCATCGCAAAGACAAGTGCCTGCACGAGCCCAATGAACATCTCAAACCCCATGAGCGGCGCTGGTAGGAAATACGGCAAAAAGTAGCCCGCCACCAGCACCATCACCTCACCGGCAAAAATATTACCGAAGAGACGAAAGGAGAACGATATAAGCCGCCCCAAGTTGCTCATGAGCTCAATGAGTCCCACCACAAACGCAAGCGGTGATCGTAGATTAACATATCGGCTTAGGTGGCGGAATATGCCGAGCATCGCTATGCCAGTCACTTCAATGGTAAAAAATGAAATGAGTGCAAGCGCGAGGGTGAAGTTGAGGTCGGTTGTCGGCGTGCGCAATAGCGGAATGATTGAACCCAGGTGTACAAAGCCGATCGAGTCGACGCCCGGAAAGAATTCGAGTTCATTCACGACTGCAATAAACAAGAAAATGCTCACCACGAGCGGAAAGAACCGCCGCGCAAGGTCCTCGCTTTCAAGTGTTTCCGCCATGTAGTCGAGCGTAAATTCAAACGCATACTCAATCCCCGCCTGCAGCTTCCCGGGCACGAGCTTGAGCGAGCGGCGGAAGAAATAGGCAAATCCGATAACCAGCACCATGACCCCCCAGGTCATGATGAGCGAGTTGGTAATGGGGAAACCAAAAATTGTCCCCACTGTTTGCGCCTTCAATACGACACTGATGCCTGAATGCATACGGATATCTTAGCAAACAGCCGTGAAAAACTAAATCTTTGCAATTTTGGGTTATCCAGAACCTATGAATGCGACACCAGCAAAGCGTCTGATTATAGGCTATACTGCCCCTGTCGTACTACAGACAATTATATCTTAACTCTGTCAACGTTTCTTATGGCTAACGCAAACTCGGCGCTCATGAAGCCCCGGAATCTTACGCCTGAGCTCGAAGCGGTCGTCGGGAAGGGCCCGATGCCGAGCTCTCAGGTTATGAAGAAAATATGGGAATATATCAAGGAGCATAACCTTCAAAACCCTGAAAATAAGCGAAATATTCTCGCTGACGACAAGCTCAAAACGGTTTTTGGCGGCAAGGGAGAGGTGACGATGTTTGAAATGTCGAAGCTGCTTTCAGCCCACTACAGCTAATCGATCGTTCGGTGTGAAAAAGAATTACCGCCATACGGCGGTAATTCTTTTTTATGCAGCTACACGCCGCACAACCGTGCTGTTTCCGAAACGAACCGATTTACAAGCTGTTCACCGGCATGAAGATCCTCATACATAAGTAACCGCGCGCGTGGCAAGGCCCGGTGTAGTTTCTGCGCCGCCTCTGGCGGCGTTATTGGGTCGCGGCTTCCCTGCACTATGGAGAGCGGAATGCGCGCAATGGCTCCGGCATTCTGCAATATGGCATTTTCCGAAAGAAAAAAATCATTCTCGATGTAGTATGCGGTCATAAGCGCAAGAGAGCGATATGAAAGAGCGCGCACCACTGGCGCAAGCACTTCCTCGGAGTATTCGCCCGTAGACAGGGCAATGTCGTATAGCGCCCAAAGATACGCTGCTCGTTCCTGTTCTGTATCGGTTCCAGTGCGCATCCGTTCGAGGTAATACGCCACAATATTGCTTCTGAAGTCCAGTGGGGCAAAAGCAGCAAAGCGGTTCCAGATTTCAGGAAATGTATCGGCAGTACTGCCATCAACAAACCTTAGCGATTCTGCATGCGTCGCCAGAAAAATACTCATGAGTGAAAGCCCCGCAACGCGTCCAGGATAGGCTTCTGCATACAAAAGTGCGAGAGTTGCTCCCCACGATGCTCCTGCGAGTACCCACTTCTCTATTTTGAGGTGAGCGCGCAGTTTTTCAATGTTGTCGATCAAATTCTGAGTGGTGTTTCCTTCCAGGGAAAGATACGGCCGACTTTTCCCGCTGCCGCGTTGATCGTAGAAAACGGCGTCGTATCGGTTGGGGTCAAACAACTTCTTATGCCGCTGCGTAAACCCGCTTCCGGGCCCGCCGTGTACGAAAAGAACTGGCGTGCCACCCGGCTTCCCTACGCGCTCATAGTACAACTGGTGGCCATCGCTCACTTGCAGAAAGCCAAGCATATTTATTTATACTTTAGCACCACTGCATGGACCGGTACCACCCTACGACTGTAGCGTTTACGGGCTCGGTATACCGAACTTCGGCAGCTGTAGACACTGGGTGTTTACAGCTGCACAGAAAGTACCCTTCTGATTGCGCTTTTCTCCTGCGTCTTCTGTAGACACTAAGTGTCCACAGGTGCGATGCCCGGGTGGTGGATACGAGTCAAAAGCATCAGCGACGTGGTGGACACTTAGTGTCCACCGGCTGGACGGCGGAGTGGCGCGGAAACTAGCGGCCGAGGTTGTAGAGCTGCTTCACCTCGCTCGCAGAGAGCGCACGGTTGTATATGCGGACATCGTCGATGGAGCCGGAACCTGCATATATGTCGCCAGTGTGTGGAATAGTGTTCTGCACGATAGGACCGCCAATAGTATCGATCGCATCCGAATACGGATATGAGAAAGAACCAGCTGCGGTCCCATCAACATACAGTCTGACTGTTCCCGTCGTAACGTCACGTTCGGCAACTATCAGATGCCACTTTCCATCGGATACCGTGACTCCTGAGTTATAAGGACCACCAAGGTTACCAAGATCGTCTCGAACTAAAACATTAAACTGCGTGGATGCCGCGCCACCCACCGTTGTCGCTCCTACCTCCATATACCACAACGGAGTGTTGTTCTGGGCCTGAAAAAATATGTTGTCGTCTGTCTTTGTGGTTTTTATCCACATCGAGGTAGTAAAGCTAAACGCGTTGATGCCGGGGATTTCCATATACTGACTCGTCCCATTAAACGATAGTGCTTGGCCAAGGACTCCGGCGACTGGCGTAGGCCCATTCACCATCGTGCCGTTGTTGCCACTTCCGGAGACGTCCTTCACTGTAGTACCGGAGATAGTCGGGCCATCGAAGGTCCAGTGGCCGACGAGACCACTCTGGAGATTGGGCGGATTAACGGTAGCGTTCTGGTGGGAGCCGAGGCCGAGGTCGTATAGTTGAGTGATTTGCGAAGCTGGGAGCGCGCGGTTGTATATGCGGACGTCGTCGATGGAGCCGCTCAAATACGGCCCCCCGTTTATTGGGTCAGTACCAATACCTAACGGGTATCCGTTACCGTTGTCGAGCGTGACGGGACCACCGTAGTTATAAGTATTCTGTAACGCACCGTTAATGTAGATGCGTGAAAATTGTCCATCGAACGTTCCAACGACATATATCCACTTTCCGACCGACGAGGCGGTAGTTGTTATGCTATTTAGTACATTGAATCCTCCACTCGTGTTAGTGACAAAGTTGAAATACCCACTTCCACCTCTATCAGATCGGATTGCCCATCTCTCGTATCCAGGAATGTCCCATTCTATGATTTCTCCATCCGTGTTGCTAGACAGCTTTACCCACCCAGCTAATGTCAGGCTGCTGACATCAAAAGATGCAGTGGACGGGACATTCACATACTGACTCGTCCCATTGAAGGAGAGCGCTTGCCCCAGGACTCCAGCAATACTCGTGGGCCCATTCACTAGCGTGCCGTTGTTGCTGTTTCCGGAGACGTCTTTCACTGTCGTGCCGGAGATGGTTGGGCCGTCGAAGGTCCAGTGGCCGACGAGCCCCTGCTGGAGATCGGACGGGTTGATGGTGGCGTTCTGGTGGGTGGCGGTACCGGCGTTGTAGAGCTGCGTGATTTCGTAGGGAGAGAGCGCGCGGTTGTATACACGTAGATCATCCACAGAACCGGCAAAGTACTCCGCCCCCCAGCTGCCGATGCCGCAGAGCGAGCCGCCGAGATCGCCATTGATGTAGTCGCCACCGCTTGTGGCGTTGAGAACGCCGTTGATATAGATGGCTTTCGAGGTCGCGGTGTGGACCACCGTGATGTTCGCCCATTTGTTTTGGGTCGCGTAGACGGTACCGAGGTTGCCGCCTCCAGTAGAGCCAAAGACCCACTGATTGCCTCCCGAGAGCCAGATGCCCTGATAGTTGCCGAGGCCGAGGTTGCGGCCGACTTGGAAGACCGCCTGCCAGTTTCCATTGACCCTTGTGGGATACGCCCAGATGGATTCAGTGAAGGAGGTTGTGGAAGCGAAGTTGAAGGTGGGGTTGTTGGTACCGCAGTTGACGTACTGGTTGCTGCCGTTGAGTGAGAGCGCTTGACCTTCCACTCCGGGTACAGGCGGAGGGCTGTATTCAAGCGTGCCCGTATT
>JAJZPB010000005.1 GCA_021811365.1 bacterium | reverse complement strand
ACGCGGCGCTCCCCGAACCGAAGTCGTATCTGTTTGAGACGACTGTCAGCGGCGCGGATAAATCGGAGTGGCTTATTGAGGTTGAACAGCACTTGGATGAATACATTCCGCTTTCACCCGCCGATGCGGCTTTTGACGTGGTCGCCGATGGTCCCGCCGCGCAGGGAAGTACACGCGTAGCCGGCGTCGGATTTGCGCGGCGCGTGGTCGACGAGTCGCTCGCTGTGTTCGATGCTGCAAACGTCGGAGTACGTTCGCTTGAAAGCGAAACTTTTGCCATGGCGCGTGCACTCTTGCGGCCGGATGATGCAGCAACAGTGCTCATCGTCGATGTGGGGAAGACGACCACCAAGATTGCGGTCCTTGAAAAGCGCGTGCCGCGCTTCGCGACGACCATCGGTATAGGCGGGCACGCGCTCACGCTCGCGGTACAAAAACATTTTGGCGTCACCGAACAAGAGGCGCGCCGCGTAAAGGCAGAGCGCGGCATTGTGCCTACCGCGGGGAACGAAGACTACCTTGCTGCGATGCTTTCGACCGTGTCAGCAATCCGCGATGAGCTTGCGCGGCGGCTTCAGTACTGGCAAGAGCGCGTTGCTGTCACCAAGCAACACGAACCAGTCTCGCGCATTCTGCTCGTCGGCGGCAACGCGTCGCTCAGAGGGTTCCCTGAGTATCTTGAGGGGGCGCTGCGCGTGCCGGTCTTGGCGGGAGACGTCTTTACGAATTTTGCCTCGCGCGAGGCGTGGCTGCCGCCGCTCGACTATGGAGAGTCGCTCGCGTATGCGACAGCAATCGGTCTCGCGCTGCGCGACTTCACGTTACCCTATGGAGCCTGACCGTACCGACCTGCTGCCCGTTGAACGCCGCCGCACGCTGCATCGCGCGTATCTATTCCGGCTTGCCACCGTTACGGTAGTCGCTGGTATAGGGCTGCTGCTCGTAGCAGCAGGGTTGCTGCTGCCCGCACACGCGCTTCTTTCGCGGGAAATCGCTGCGCACGAGGTGCAGCTCGCGACTGTTGCGTCCGCGCTTTCTTCTACTGCCGATACCGCGCTTACCGCGCAGCTTGCGGCGCTCGAAAGCGACCTTAAAACGCTGTCGGCGCTCTCGCGGACCCCAAAAGCGACCGATATCCTGACGAAAGCGCTTAGTGTTGCGCGCCCGGGCGTGCAACTTAGCGGTTTTGTGTACGCACCACCATCCGGTGCGCGCGCGGGCACGCTCGACATTAGCGGCATTGCGAGCGATCGTACGTCACTCCAGGCGTACCAAGCCGCGCTCCAGGCCGCGCCATTTGTTGCGAGCGCGGACTTGCCGGTGTCCGCCTATGCGCAGGCGAGTAAGATACCTTTTATGATTACTGTTACGCTTCAGCCATGATCCGCGCACCGCTCCACTTTGTCGCAGCATTCTCCGTACTTGTTGCGGTGGGTGTCGGATATGTGCTGTGGTACGGAACCGTTTCTGCGCAAAGTGTTCGAGTTGCCGATTTGCAGGCGCAAATAACAGCAAAGAAAAATAGCCTTGAGCGCGCTGCTTCTATTCGCGCTGCGCTCGGTTCTCTGTCAAACGAGGAAGCCGCCACACGCCAGTACTTCGTGTCAGAAAACACTCTCGTGAGTTTCATCAGCTCGCTGCAGAGGCAGGGTCAGCAACTCGGCGGATTGGTTACGGTGAAGTCAGTTTCTGCGGATACGCACGGCGCGCGTCCCACACTAACGCTAGCGCTCACTGTCGATGGCACGTTCGACTCGGTGCTGCGCACCGTCGGCGCCATTGAGTACGCCCCGTACGACATTCAGGTGACCGGTCTTTCTTTGCAAAATCAAGGTAAAAACGCCTGGGAAGCCGCTCTGAGTATTACCGTCGGGTCGGTGGCGGGAGGAGTGAGTGGTTCGGCGCCCGCGGTGCAGACCACCACCCCCTCGCCATCCTCGCACTCAAACGCACCGTCCGTGAGTGCACAGCCAAAATAGCGTATACGTACTATGCAACTACCCATCTCTATAAAAGACGTGCTAAAGAAACTGCCACAGCGTCCCGACCCGGTTCGCGATTGGCTTACGCTACTTGCGGTTACGGTGGTCATTTTGTGCGTGGTGGTGGTCGGAAATGCGCGGTTGTTCGATACCGTTGCAAACGGTGGTAGCATTGCGGCGCCAAGCGCATCGAGTACTCCGGCGTTCGACCAGTCAATGCTCCAAAACGTTCAAATGCTTTTTGCTGAACGAGCTGCGCAAGAGCAAAAGTATGCGAGTGCAACGCTCCAGTTTGCTGACCCATCGCAATAATTGCATAGTAGCGGTAGGCTAGAGTGCGACAGCCGTTTCGCCCCTGTAGCTCAATGGATAGAGCCGCGGACTTCTAAGCCGCTGATGTAGGTCCGATTCCTACCGGGGGCACTGAGTGAGACAACGAAAAAGAAAGACAAGCGCCCTTTCTTTTTCGTAGCCGAGCAAAGGGCCCCGGTATGTCTAACATACCGGGGGCACTTGTTAGTGCCTGGTGTACGGACCGCATGCGCTGCGCGCGCGGGAATCTTGGCCGCACAGCGTTTTAAAAAGAGGAGCCCTCAAGCCTTGCAGGCTGGGGGCTCGTCGGCGACAGAGTACGCCACGTGCTCATCTTTGTTGGCCGAGAATGCAGTCGTCGACGATTTCTCTTGCCGTCTCCTCGCGAAGCGCGATGAGTCTTGTAAAGAACCCTACGAGCCGCGCACGGAGATCGAACTGGATTCTCACAGCCGAGCTTGATGCAATTTGCTGCATCGTATAGCGCACCCGTTCTGCGCTTGTGTTAGCCCCTTGTTGAGAACCGTCAGGTAGCGACGAGGGGACGACGGACCGTACGGGCATTGGTCGGGGCGCGCAGTTGCCGTAGTATTCCGTGGCGAAACGCAAGGCAGCTGCGAACAGTGCGGCAGCCGCGGCCCGAATCTCCGATTCCGGCATCTGAGGGTATTTAGTGCGGCGCACGGCGACAATCTCACTCAATGCCCGCGCATAGAGGAACTCGTCTACCACAATCGTGTCAGCCATGAAGGCCTCCTTCTAGGAAGAACTGTGCAGCGGGGCACGAAATTCCATTAAGAATTCCGCTGAAGCAAAGAGTAGACCCAAATCTCATCAGTATCAAGCCGTCACGGGTTTGTAAAACGAATCACTGTGTGCGCAGCGTCCCGAATGGAAGATTCCTTAACACAGCTCAAAAGGCGTGTTACCCGCGTGCCTATACCGCCCATCTCGCTGTTCTGCTCGCGAAATCAGTGCCTCTAAAGCAGGACGTAGCAATACGAGCGGTTCGTAAAGAGTCCTGCTATACTGCGCGAACACATGGGTGACGTTATCTTTGCGTTCTTCGCGGGTGGAACGATTACAGCAACGGTGACGTTGCTCGAGCTTTCGGGGCAACCAACGCTCTCGGCTATGGCGGTGCTGTTTCCGGTAACGACCTGGCTTTCATAATCTCTTCATCGGACATATTTCAGGACCGGAGGCGGTGTCGCGCAACGCACAGTTCGTCATGCTGGGAACTATTTTTGCCTGGATGCCATACATGTACGTCATTCACCGGTACGCGCCACGTATCGGATCCGGAAAGGCGATTGCCGCAGGCGTCGTTACGTTTCTCGTTCTCGCGCTTCTCTTTACGCTCATCTACAATAAAGTGGTTTCGTAGCGGCGGTTATTTGAATTCGGAACATTCAGCTTTGCGCGAAAGGGTGCCCATTTCCTTTCGTTGCCCACATTTTTCCGCGCCTGAGTGGCGGCGGTAGTGGTAACAACCTGCTCGCGCAGACAGTCCGCCTGCAGGTGAAGTCCTCTCCGGCGCGCGGCTGTTCACTAGCGCAAGGTTCCTTGCGCGGAGTTCGTCATCAGCACCAACACGCTCACCGGGCCGCAAAAGAAAGGGAATGGTGTATCATCAAATGCGGGCCACAAGTGGGAGGTACGCCTATGCACCAGTATGTAGAAGGCAGCCATCATGCACAGCCGGGCCGTAGCGATTTTGGGCAACGGCGTACAATGGCGGAGAAGAAGCGAACGTGGGAGTCGGCGCTCACTAACCCTCGAACGCCGATTTGGGAGAGAATCCAGGCGGCTCAGGTTCTGGGCCACCCTGACGTAGGGTGGACTATCGTTCGGGAGTACATTCGCAACGCCGCAATACCACCCGAAGAACGTATTTGCTTTGCGCAAACCATCGGGTACGTGGTGAAGCGCAAACCGCGCGAAATCATTCTGCGTTTCCAGCGGGGTACGACGCGCGACCGGCATGTGGTGAAAGTTGTCGTGCACTGACGTCCGCAGCATCGGAAAGCCACTTCCCCGGAAGTGGCTTTCTTGTTTGTATTGGTGCGTTTTTGGGAGAGCTCGCTTGAATCTGTATCCTCGCGCCACCCTTAGCGGCTGCGCATTTGCCGTTTCAGGCGCGCCGACGGTAGGCCTTGTTTCTTATAAAGAAGCCGAGGAGAAAGGGTCTTCATACTGTTCTACACGGTACGGTAGTATGAAAGAACCTATGAAAACAGACACACGCGCACGAATTGGAATAATCGGCGCCGGCATTATGGCGAAAGGCATGGCACACAACTTCCTAAAAAAAGGACATGCCGTGTCGATATGGAACCGTACGGTGGCGCACGTTACGGATTTGGTAGAGACAGGCGCCCAATCGGTTGCCTCGCCACGCGCCGCCGTAGAGGCCGCAGACCTGATTATAGAGTGCGTAACCGACGATGCGGTCTCACGCGAGATGTGGACGAATCCCGAAACCGGCATTCTCGCGGGAGCGCAGAAAGGGGATGGAAAGATTTATGCAGCGTCCTCAACGCTCTCGCTCGCGTGGACTGATGAGTTGGTCGGGCTTTGTCAGGGCGCGGGGATAGACTTTCTCGACATGCCGCTCACTGGGAGCCGCGCGGGCGCTGAGGGTGGCACGCTGCGGCTTCTTGTGGGCGGCGATGCTAGGGTGCTCGAGCGCGCGCGGCCCGCACTCGAAGCTATTTCCGCAAAGATATACCACTTCGGGAGAAGTGGTGCGGGCATGCGCTTCAAGCTCGTTTTAAATGCGCTCACTGGCATTCATAGCGATGCCGCTGCACAAGCGGCTGCGCTTGCGCAGAAGGCGGGGCTCGACCTTGGTGCGGTACAGTTCGCGCTCGTTGACGGCGCCATGGGCCCGGCAAGCCAGGTGACCATTGCGCTGTTGAATAATCGCGATGCGCCAGACACGCAGGTGAACTTCGCTACCAAGTGGCTTGAAAAGGACCTGCGCTACGCGCAGGCGATGGCGCGCGAATACCGCGCGGATTTCAGTGTGCTCGATACGGTGCAGGCAGAATACGCTAAGGCGCTTGAGCAGGGTTTGGGGGATCAGGACCAGACAAAGGTGATCAAGCTGTACCGGTAAGGACGCGCGCCGCGCTCGCATAAGTTGCTCGGCGCCCGCCGGCGCGGTACTGTGATAGCGCATACACGTTCGGGCATGTGGCGTAATTGGTAGCCGCGCTACGTTCAGGTCGTAGTCCTCGCAAGGGGGTGGAGGTTCAAGTCCTCTCATGCCCACCAACCGGTAACCCGGTGACGCGCTCTTAGCTCAGTTGGTAGAGCAACCCCTTTACACGGGGAAGGTCGCAGGTTCGAGTCCTGCAGAGCGCACCCGATGGAGCTGCCCATTCTGTACGAAGATGCTGACCTTGTCGCTGTCGACAAGCCGTCAGGGCTCATGACGCACGCCGACGGCCGTACGGCCGTCGAGACGGCAGAGGACTGGTTTATGGAGAAGTATCCGGAGGTTGAGCTCGAACGTCCGTACGCGCACCGGCTCGATAGAGAGACGAGCGGCGTGCTTGTCTTTGCAAAAAATCAGAACGCGTACGCGTCTTTACGTGCGGCTTTTACCAATCACGAGGCGCGCAAGACGTACCTCGCGCTTGTGTACGGCGCGCCGAAGGAGCGCGAGGGCCTCATCGACTTCGACATCGGCCGGTCGCGCAAAGATTTCCGCCTGCGGAGCGCGCAACCGAAAGCGAAAGGGCGCCTGCGCGATGCGCGCACGCGTTACAAAGTGCTCGGCGAAACGGGGCAGGGGAGCGAAAAGTTCTCACTCCTCGAGGTGCGGCCCGAGACGGGCCGCACGCACCAGATTCGCGTGCACCTCAAGGCGATTCACCACCCCGTCGTGTGCGACCCACTGTATGCGCCGAATCATGCGCCCGCGCTTGGCGCTATGCGCCTCGCGCTCCACGCGTACAAGCTCGACCTACCGCTGCCTTCCGGCGGCCGCGTGGAAATAGTTGCGCCCGTTCCCGTTGACCTGCGCGCTGCATTTGCGCGATTTCCGGAGGCGCTCTAATCTCACAAAGTATGGACGACATCTCTCTTGCAGAACTCATGCGCGCGGTTGAGAAAGCTCTCCCGTATACCTCGCAGAATTATCCCGGGCTGCCGGCGATTTCCGGTGCGGGCGACACTGCGCTCGCTTGCGCGCTTCACCATGCGCAGCTGCATCAAACAAAGGCGCTCGGAGTCTTTGCTGCTATGCTCGAGCCGCGCGACCATGGCGAAGAACTGCCGCTCGATCGCGAGCTCATCAAGCGCACGCTAGTGAAGCAGGTGGGCAACGCGCTACGCGTACTTGTGGCCTTAGGGCTGACACCCGAGCAGGTTCACGACTCGCTCCTCGCAGAGTTTAAGCCGCGGTAGAGAGGTGGTGTTTACGCCGTTCAAACGGCGGCCAGTGGCCGGCGTTTTGCGTTTCCCGCGGGCACGTGTTACCGTGTGCGGGTCATGGAGAAGGTACTCACGCCAGTAAATGCCGTAGGTCGCGCGAAGCTCGCTGTGCGCTCGGGCGACACCGTGCGCGTCATTCAGAACATTGTCGAGCTCAAGAAGGGCCGCGGTGCTGACAAAAAGGAAAAGACGCTGAAAAATACGCGCAAGCAAGCGTTTGAAGGTCTTGTGATTGCCGTAAAGCACGGCACCGAGGCGGGCGCGACCTTTACGGTGCGCACGACGCTTTCGGGCGTAGGCGTTGAAAAGACCTTCCCGCTCTACTCCCCTATGATCGACTCGATTGAAATCGTGAAGCGTTCTAAGGTTCGGCGCGCGAAACTGTACTTCATCCGCGACAAGGCAGCCAAAGCGGTTCGCCGCCAACTGCGCGGGGCGATGATGATGCATACGAAAAGTGACGAGACACTTCCGACCGCTGAGCCGGAGGCGATGGAGTTGTCAGAAGGCGCACCGGAAGCAGCTGCTGAGGAGCCAACAGAGAAGACTGAGGCAGTTGCTGCTGCGTAGCGCTAAACGAAAACCTCCCGTTCCGCTTTGCGGAACGGGAGGTTTTCGTTTATAGTGCCTTCGATTGCGCAGGTGGCGAAATTGGTAGACGCACTACCTTGAGGTGGTAGCTCCTGTAATGGGATTGGAGGTTCAAGTCCTCTCCTGCGCACATTGAAAAACCGGCGTGAGCCGTCATTTTGTCTTGCCGCACCAAAGCGCGTTCGAACGAGTTAAAAGTATCGGTAAACACGGTCGGTACCGCCTCTAAGAACAGGGGGGTTTCTTAATTTTACGTGAAGGGATAAACTACGCACGGCTCGGCCTTTGAGAGTCCCTACAGATGGAGGAATTCCATGCGCTGGACACAGGAGAAAGTTACGCTTCTCCAGGAGCTCTTGAATAAGGGCGTTTCGTTTTCAGGAATTGGAAGACAGCTCGGTTGCACGAAAAGTGCTGTTTCGGGCAAAGTGAGTCAGCTGAAAAAATCTAAGGAGGACGCACCACCAGCGACGCCATCATCGGCGGCTCCCGTCGCGGCAGCGCTGCCAGAGCCCAAGCCGCCATCGGGTAGCGAGCCCTTGTTCGCTCAGTTTGTGCCGCGTAACGATCGAACCCAGACCTGCCTATGGCCACTCGGCGAACCCGGGGAGCGCGGCTTTCACTTTTGCGACAAACGCTCAGTACCGGGGAAGTCGTACTGCGAGGAACATGCCGCTCTCGCATACGTGAAGGTGCGTGACCGGCGGGAGGTCGCCGCATAGCCGGGGGAGCGACTGCCCAAAAGGGACCAATGTTACGGTCCCTTTTATTTTTGCGTACGCGTTTCCATTCGGTCAACAAAACCGCATGAGCTATACTCCACTGCATGGCACTCTTCACCGGCAAGGGCGACGGCGGAACGACGAAAGTATTTGGCTGCGACCAGCAGCGTATTTCGAAGTCGTCTGAATTGCCTGAGGCGCTCGGCGCGCTTGATGAGGTGAACGCGTTCGTAGGCTTCGTCAAAATGTGCGCGCGGGAGAATGCATTTATTAGCGAGCAGCTGCGTATGGTCCAAGAAGCACTCTTCATCGTGCAGGCGCAGATTGCCGGTGCAGAGAAGCGGCTCAAGGAAGGACAGGTGGGTGAAATGGAAAAGGTGATAAACGATATCGAGCAGAAAATACCGCCCCTTAAGGGCTTCTCCATTGCTGGCGGTACAGAGCTCTCTGCACTGCTCGACGTGGCGCGCACTCTGTCGCGCCGCGCGGAACGGCGGGTCACTGCGGTTGGAGAAGCCGGGTTGCGCGAGGTGTTGCCGGAAACGAAGGCGTACCTCAATCGACTCTCTTCGCTCCTTTTTGCTTTTGCCCGGCTTGCGAATCACGAAGCGGGCGTTGCAGAAGAGACGCCTCGGTATTGAGCATGACAGTACCTGAACGCTTCACGCGCGCAGGGCACGGCATATGCGGCTGACCAGTACTGAAAAAACGCTTGCGCTCGTAGCGGCGCTCGGTACTGTGTTTGTTGCGGTTTCGATTCTTGCTTCCACGTACCAAGCCGTGTTGACGAGCTTCGTCCACACGGGCGGTGTCGCAGGTATAGTGGCGTACGTGGCGCTTACGGCAGTGTTTGTGGCGCTCATGATACCGCTCGACATCTCGGTACTCATGCCGATAGCGGTGCACGTGTGGGGGCCGGTTGCCACGGCGCTTCTTAGTGTTGTTGGTTGGACGAGCGGCTCGTCGTTCGCGTTCATTATCGCTCGTCGTTTTGGGGACACGCTCGCGCCGCGCATTGTGGGCGCCAGCCGTCTTGCGCGTGCAGAGCGCCTAGCGCCGCGCACACACCTCTTCTGGTGGGTGCTCTTCTTGCAGGCATTTATCACGGTCGACTTCATTAGCTACGTCTTTGGTTTGTTTACTAAAATCGGCATGAGCAGCTACGTGCTGGCGACCGGCTTGGGGAACTTCGTTCCGGGTTTTCTCTTTGCCTATCTCGGGACGCTCCCGTTGTGGTACGAAATCGCTGTACTTATTGCCGGTCTGAGCGTTGTGGCCGCGCTATTCCTTCAACAGCGCCGTCGCCACCGCTAGGCGTCGCGCTTCGCACAGCGCGCCGCGCGTGGTATATAGAATCGGTGCATGGCGACTATGGTGTAACGGTTAACACTGGGGCTTGTGGAGCCCTCGATCAGGGTTCGATTCCCTGTAGTCGCCCAAAAATACCGAAACGAACACGACAGCGGTCGGTGAGCATATTTTTGCGGCTACAGTGAATCGAAAGCCGGAGGCGCGCCGTCGCCGAGGCGCCGTCGCGGAAATTTTCAGCAGGAAATTATCTGTGACTGAAAGGTGTACTCGCCGGTTCCCTGTAGTCGCCCCTAAAGGTGCGTATAGTAATATATCTTCTGCATCGGTCGTGTATGTATTGCGCACGACGGCGGAATATCGGTTGTCTATGCGCGCGCTAAACAGATTTAGTGCGCACCGCTTGAACTTCCCGTCTTGCGGTGGTAAGTATTGAGCGTGCACCTTCAGGGAAGGGTTCGGCAATGAAAGCGCGCATGTTTCGTGAGGGATCGGTTTGGGTGTCGGATGATGTGCAAGGAGTAGCGCACGTACACTTCATACCAAAAGGTACTTCGGTCGCAGGTGCCCAAATGTCGCTGATTATGGTGGCAGAGCGAGAGCGGGCCAGCTCGGTGCAGATTCGGCGTACTCGTTTCGGGGTCTGCGCTGACTGTGCGCAGATTGTCCCAGCGGACGATAGCTACCCGTTTGCTGCCACCTCTGACGGGCGAGAGTCGCACAAGAAAAACTGCAAGGGAATCGGACTGCCGACTGGGCCCGTGGCAGGGTAGAGAGTACGATACGTCTTAAGCAAGACTCGCGGCTGGGTGACTCCAGCCGCGTTGCTTTTGTGCTAGCATCGTCGCATGAAGCAATTCTTGTCTGAGTTTCGCGCGTTTGCGGTGCACGGTAACGCTATCGACTTAGCCATCGGCGTCGTAATTGGAGCTGCGTTCAACCAGATCACCACGTCGCTTGCGAACAACGTGCTTACGCCGCCCATCGGCCTGCTCTTTGGCGGCGCTAACTTTTCCAAACTGGAATTCAAGCTCGGAGGGAGTGCTGTGGTTGGGTACGGTATCTTCTTGCAGGCCATTTTGAACTTCGTCATCATTGCCTTTGCGCTTTTTGTAGTGGTGAAGCTGGTAAATCGGTTGAAGGCAACGCGTAAAGAGGAAGAAAAACAGGAGGCGCAGCAACCAGCAGAAAACCCCGAGCTTAAAGTGCTGCTTGAGATTCGCGACGCACTTTATGCGCAAAAAGGGGAGAGGGGGTAAGGAGTGCGCGCAGCGAAGCGCCGCGCGTGATACCATCGATACATGAAAAGCCTTATTTTTGGGATTCTCATTTTGCTTGTAGTCGGTGTCGGCGGATTGGTGTACCGCAACGCGGTCGAGCACCCGAATCAGAAGGTTGCCTGCCCGGTGGACGCGAAGCTGTGCCCGGATGGTACCTCCGTCTCACGCATGGCTCCGGCATGCTCGTTCCCGGCGTGTCCGCCACCCAACGTCACGCTCGACAGCGCGCAAATCGCGTACGCCATTCCGGCGGGTTTTGTTGCGATTACCGGCTCAAGCGACCCTTCGGTTATCGCCGAGTACGATCTGCAAAGCGCTTCCTCGACTGCCACCGCATCTATTTTCATTCGCCGCTACGCCGTGAGCACAGCTTCGACGCCGCTTGCCACTATCGAACGGACGGCGGTGGGGTACCCCTCGGGTCAGCTGGTAAGCACGGACGCGTTTACCTCGACCGTTATAGGACTGCACCGCTATACCGTTGTTGCTATTGAGCGCTACGCGGGCACGGTCGACACCGCGTACTATCTGAGCCGCGGCTCCGACGTGCTGCGCTTTGACGCGGTTGACCGAGGCGTGGTAACCGGCAGCGGTTCTAACCCTAGCGCCGCTGCGCTACCGGCAGAAACGGCGCTCAAGTACCTGCTCTCGACACTTCAGGGAAACTAGTGTGCCCCGCTCAGGGTATACTGAATAGACGCTTCTTTCGGCGTGTTATGAGCCTCACTTTGCTTTTATGAATCAAGAACCTGGACGCATGCTCGGCGACTCAGGGATACGCGTTTCAATCATTGGCGTACTCGCGATGCTTGCCATTTTTCTCCTCGCGGAGACTATTTCTACAGCACAAGCACTCGCGACGCCTACTAAGGCGCCCGCCGACACGGTCACGGTTTCCGGGACCGGTGAAGCGGCGCTCCCGCCCGACATCGCATACGTCACCTTTACGGTGCAAAATCAGGCGGCAAATGTCGCAACGGCGCAAGACGCAACGACAAAACAAGCGAACGCGGCTATTGCATACGTGAAGCAGCAAGGCGTCGCGGACAAAGATGTCTCCACGCTTTCCTATAACATTACGCCGCAGTACAAATCGGCAGCGTGTCCAGTCGGAGCCTATTGTCCGGTCTCAAATGAGATTTCGGGCTACCAGGTGTCGGAGTCAATTCGAGTCACCGTGCGCGATCTCTCGAAGGTAAGCCCGCTTCTTTCTGGTCTTGGCCAGCAAAACGTACAAAACATATCGGGGCCGGAGTTCGGTCTGGCGAACCCGAACGAGGGTCCGGACGCAGCGCGCGCCAAGGCGATAGAGAACGCAAAGACGGAAGCGCAAACGCTCGCCGCGCAGCTGGATGTGCGACTCGGCCGCATCGTGTCGTTCAGCGAAAATACGACGCCGTACCGAACGTTCTCAGCCGTCGGCATGGGAGTATCCGCGAGCGCGGTCGCCCCGCAGCCCGAGCTCCCAGCAGGGCAAAATACCTACACCGCGAACGTCTCGATTACCTACGCGATTCGGTAGCGCAGTGCGAAAAGCCCGCACAGCCCCGCCGCATGCGGCGGGGCTGTGCGGGCTTTTTGGAAACGGCGTATTGCTGCTTGTGCAGCGCGGGGCGCTGCGCGAACGGAGCTTCAGCGCAGGCGTTGACGCCTCGCAGTGGTCGTAGTACCATGTCTGCAACAAAAGGCCCGAAGGGCTTTTTTATTTACCCGTCATTTTCCGTCTATGAATGCACTCACCTCGTATCTGAAGCATGTCCGCAACGAGTTCGCGCATATTGTGTGGCCGACTCCGCGCACGGCTCTGGCGCACACGCTCGTCGTCATCATCATTGCGGCGGTTATTGCCGGCATCGTCGGCGCCGCAGATTACGGCTTCAGTACCGCGGTTTCGCACATCGTCGGCGGTTAACCATCCTACTGCTATGGAAGAAGAACACAACATGAGCGAGATGCGCGACGAAGTCGGCCTTCCGGAAGAAGTGGGCATGGCTGATATTGCGCCGGGCGTGGTGAAGCGTATCTACGACGAGACGCAGCTGCGCCCCGAAGACGCGCGGTGGTACACCATCCACACGTACGCGGGCTATGAGAATGCCGTCGAACGTAACTTGAAGCAGCGCATCGCCTCGCTTGGTATGGAGAACAAGATTTTCGAGGTGGTTGTGCCGACCGAAAAGAAGATACGCGTAAAGGGCGGCAAGCGCATTGTGGAGAAGGAGAAGATTTATCCGGGCTACATCCTCGTGCGCATGATTGTGGACGACGATTCGTGGTTCGTGGTACGCAATACGCCGCGCGTAACCGGTTTCGTGGGTTCAGGCAACACGCCGGTGCCGATGGAGCAGGCCGAGGTCGCCTCGCTTATGAAGCGCATGACTGCCGACGTACCCAAGCACCGCATCGATCTCATGAAAGACGACCCGGTCGTCATTGCCGATGGGCCGTTTAAGGACCTTGAAGGGAAGGTGGGCGACATCGATGAGGAGCGCGGTAAGGTGAAGGTCATGGTGAGCATGTTCGGCCGCGAAACGCCGGTCGAGCTCGATTTCTTGCAAGTCCGGAAACTCTAGCGTAAAGTCACAGCACTATGGCAGTAGTAGTAAAAAAGATTAAGCTCCAAATCCCGGGCGGGAAGGCAACGCCGGCGCCGCCGGTAGGCACAGCGCTCGGTCCTGCAGGCGTAAACATCGGCCAGTTCGTTACCCAGTTTAACGATGCAACGAAGGACAAGGTAGGCACGATTATTCCGGTGGAGCTCTCGGTTTACGATGACCGTTCGTTCACTTTCATCATGAAGAGCCCGCCGGCGTCGCGGCTCATCCTCAAGGCTGCTGGCGTCGAGAAGGGTGCGAGCAAGATGCCGCAGCAAAAAGCCGGCCAGATTACGAAGTCGCAAGTTGCGGAAATCGCCGCAGAGAAAATGGAAGACCTGAATGCGGATACACCCGAAGCTGCCGCGCGCATTATCGAGGGTACCGCGCGCTCCATGGGCGTGCACGTAAAATAAGGTTTGGAAAGCAAACCGGCGCAGCCGTTCGGCTGCGCCGGTTTGCGTTTTGCTCTCCAACCGCGTACGGTACCATCGGACTGATAACGTGCAAGAAGGAAAAGGCTCATGGCAAGAACAGGCGTCCTGCCAAAACAAACGCTGCGGGAGCTGTGTTCCCGCGGTTACATTGAAGACGTTGGGGAGGGGTTTCTCAACCCCGCCTCAATCGACCTGCCGCTCTCTCCAGAGGCGTACCGGCTGGAGCGAGAGTTTCTCGTGCTGCCGGGCCGCACGGTGAGGTCGCTCCTTAGTGAGGTGGGAGCAACGTCGCACGACCTCACGCATCCGCTTGAGGTCGGTGTGCCGTATCTCATTCGCATTGGCGGCAAATGGCGGCTCCCTGATCGCGTCTTCGGCTACGCAAATCCGAAGTCCTCGATCGGGCGGACGTTCCTTCTCTCGCGTGTCTTGGCGGACAACGTGCCTATGTACGACGCGCTTACGGGTCCTGGGTGGGCTGGTGAACTGTGGGTTCTCGTGCGCCCGGAACGATTCCCTGTTTTGGTGTCGCCGAGTACGCCCGGCACGCCCGGCACCCCGCTTTCGCAGGTACGTCTGTTTGACGGCACAAGCTTCCTCGACCCGCTCGGGATGGATATGGCTATCGAAAATCCCGGGTTGCTTTTCAATTCTGATGGGGTACGGCTACCCAAGCCGCACCGGCACGCGGATTCGATGTTCTTATCCGTACTGGTTGGTGACGCGATGGGCTGGGAGTGTCGGGGTACGAACTGCGTGTTGGACCTCTCCATGCGCAGCAAAAATCCTGCATCGTTCTTCGAGCCTATCAGTATGCGTGACGGCGCTTTTGATTTGCGCAAGGGCAGCGCGTACATCCTGGCGACTGCCGAGCACGTCATGGTGCCCCCGGAACTTTCAGCTGAACTTCGGACGATTGATCCTCGGTTCGGCGACTTCCGCGCACATTTGGCTGGCTACATTGACCCCGGATGGGGCTGGGGTGAGGACGGAAAGGGCTGTGGCCGGCCCATCACGCTCGAAGTCATGCCGCACGAAAATCTGCGGCTCTGGCCTGGGCAATACGTTGCCCGAGTTCGTTACGAGCACATGAAAGAGCCCCCGGACTTGCCCTATGACGCTGCGAGCACTTCAAACTACAACGTACCTGGTCGGGCCAGGGGTCCTGCGTTAGCGAAGTATTTCGAGGCAGAACACGACGAGTGACAAACGAACCCCCTCCAGCCGCGGCTGGAGGGGGGTACTTGTTTCAGGTCGGCGCCTTGAGGGTGGATTGGAACTCATTCCACTCCCGTTTATTCAGGCCACTCGTTTCTTGCGTGACCACTTCGCCCGCAAGCATGCGACGCAGCACGCCGAGCATGGTCGCCGAAAACGTGGCTGCGTTCAGGCGGTATTCCTCGAACGCGGCGCAGGCAAGCGGCACCCACTGGCGAACGATAGCGAGCATGGTGTCGGCGTAGACCCGTATCTCGTACTGTGCATGAGGGTCGGCGCGCAGTGACAGAAAGTGGAACAGGTTGTGAAGGTCGATCTTCCAGTACCACTGCGTGAAGGTATTGAGTGTCAGGTTCATGCGCGCAAGCTCGCGTGCGAGGCCCTGCCGGTCCGGGTCAATTGGTGACCCATCCGGGTGCTCATTTAGCATCTCTAGGTAGTGATCGTAGTTGCGTTCCGCGTCTGTGGTGAGGAGTTGAAGCACCTGTGCCGCCTCACTGCCTTCGAGCACTGCGCCGCGCCCTTGGCGGTTCGTGGTCGACTGCGCCGCAAGATGCTCTCGGCGCGGGATGTGGAACTCACGGTCGAGGATTGAGTACCGCGCAGAGTATTCGTTGACGTTTGCCGTGCGGTGCCGGATCCATTGCCGGGCGACGAAGATCGGCAGCTTCACGTGGTACTTGATCTCACACATTTCGAACGGCGTCGAGTGGCGGTTCCGCATGAGGTAGCGTAGTAAGCCCGCGTCTTCCGATGTACGCCGCGTGCCGCGGCCGTAGGATACGCGGGCTGCCTGCACGATGGCGCAGTCGTCACCCATGTAGTCGACCACCCGAATAAAGCCATGGTCGAGGACGGGGTGCACTGCGTGCATGATTTCTTCGAGCGCAGAGACCGTCGGCCGTCGCGTTTCGTTGTGTGAGTTTCTTGCTGCTTCGACTTCGTTTTGCTGTTCTGTAGTGAGGGCCAAAGGACTCTCCATTTGTCCAGGGGTTCTGGAGCCGATAGCTTCTCCGCTGGCACGGTACACGAGAGTAGCCGAGGAGGCAATTATCCCTTCGGCACGTGTACATTTCCGCGCAGGTCTAGTAGGTTTGTGTTGGAGTTGAACCAAAGGAGGTCGTCTTGTCCGCGGAAGGTCTGCTTGTAGCTATTGAGGGCGGTGAAGGTTCAGGCAAGGACACGCTTGTCGCTCGCTTGAAGAACGTTCTCGATCCAAGTGAAACTGTGTTCACTCGGGAGCCCGGCGGCACTCCGATAGGAGAAAAGTTGCGCGCCGTTTTGCTAGCGCCCGATACTGATATGGGGGCTGAAGAAGAGCTCCTCATATTTGTGGCCGCACGCATTGCGCTTATGCGAATGGTTATTCGACCTGCGCTCGCCAGAGGCATGACAGTGATTTCAAATCGTTTCGAGCTTTCGACCACGGCGTACCAGATTTATGGGAGGAAGCAACCGGAACTATTAGACTTCCTGCAAGTATTGTCGAAGCGGGCAGTGGGGGAGATTTGCCCGCACTACATACTGTTGGATATCTCTCCCGCTCTCGGCAGTAAGAGAGTGGCACAGCGTAATGACGGCGTGACGCGTTTCGATGCAGAGAAGCGTGCCTTTCACGAGCGGGTCCGGGCCGGCTACTTGGCCCACTATACAGACAGCGGGTACGGACATAAGATAGATGCGAGCACGACGGAAGAAAGCGTTTTTCGAGAGGCGCTCGCCACTATACGTGACTGGAAAAATGGCCGATAGAGGCAACCGCGATGGCGCAGAGCGCCATCGCGGGGATTTCATTTTTATGCGAAGATGCGGTAATGGAGGAGCTCAGGGTCAAAAGGATGCGTTCTGGAGCGAAGCTACCGAGTCAGCCATATGCGCGTGATGCGGGGTACGACCTATACGCCGCGGAAGCGGTTGAACTACCGCCACAGGAGCGCAGAGAAATACCGACCGGGCTTGCGTTTGAGCTCCCGGAGGGACACGTCGGACTCATTTGGGACAAGAGCGGACTCGCCGCTAGGCATGGGCTTACGGTGCTCGGCGGCGTGATTGATGCAGGGTACCGCGGAGAGGTGCTCGTGTGCCTGGTGAATACAGGCAGCGAGCCGCACGCGTTTGCTGTCGGGGACAAAGTCGCACAGTTGCTCGTGCAGAAAATCGCGCTACCCGCTATTGTTGAGGTCGACGAGTTATCAGATTCAGAGCGCGGGGAACGCGGCTTCGGCAGCTCAGGTAAAAACTGAAGTCATGAGCTACTACAAACACATTGAACAAGAAGACCGTGAAGTATTTGCTGCGATTGAGGGGGAAGAAAAGCGGCAAGCCGAAGGACTCGAACTCATCCCGAGCGAAAATTACGTCAGCCGTGCCGTGAAGGAGGCGATGGCATCGTCGCTCACGAATAAATACTCGGAAGGATATCCGGGCAAGCGCTACTACGGCGGCCAGGAGTTCACCGATCAGGTCGAACGCATCGCGATCGAACGCGCCAAGAGCCTGTTCGGCGCTGGCTTTGCTAACGTGCAGCCGCTGGGCGGTGCTAATGCGAACATTGCCGCGTACTTCGCGCTTCTTGAGCCCGGCGATACGGTGCTTGGCATGGACCTGTCGCACGGTGGACACCTCACACACGGGCACCCGGTGACGTACCTTGCGAAGCTCTTCCGCTTCGTGCGCTATGGTATGAAAGACGTTGAAACCGGCGAAATTGACTACAACGCGCTCGCCGAGACTGCGCGCAAGGAGAAGCCAAAAGTCGTGCTTGCGGGGTTTTCTGCGTATCCGCGGCAGCTCGACTGGCAGAAGATTGCAGACATTGCACACGAAGTCGGCGCGGTCGCCATGGCCGACGTCGCACACATTGCCGGACTTATCGCGGGTGGCGCACAAAAAAATCCCTTCGACTACGGTTTCGACCTTATGACGACCACGACGCACAAGACGCTGCGTGGTCCGCGTGGCGGGCTCATTCTGGTGCGTAGTGACGAAGCGCTCGCAAAAAAAATTGATAAAGCGGTATTTCCCGGGTTCCAGGGCGGCCCGCACATGCACCAGATAGCAGCCAAGGCAGTCGCTTTTGGCGAGGCGCTTCGGCCGAGCTTCAAGATCTATGCGCAGAACGTGGTGGATAACGCCCGCAGGATGGCCGATGTCTTTACAGAAGGCGGCGTGCGGCTCATTGCGGGCGGTACCGAGAACCATTTGATTTTGGCGGACGTGTTCGGATCGCTTGGTGTCACGGGCGCTGAGGCAGAGACGCGCCTCGACGAAGCCGGCATCACGCTCAATAAGAATGTGATTGCCGACGACACGCGTAAACCGCTTGACCCATCGGGCATTCGTTTCGGCACACCGGCGCTCACGTCGCGCGGATTTTCAGCGCAAGACTGCGCACAGGTCGCCGCGCTTATGCTCCAGGTGCTCAAAACGCCCGCAGCCGTTGCTGAAGCGCACGGTGCCATTCGCACGCTCGCGCTCGCGCACCCGATTCCCGATTCCTATCAATAGCAGCACTTGTCTCTGGAAGGTCTGACCTTCCAGAGATGACCCCCAGAGTCCGCACACTCGATTCCCGGACTGTCCCCATAATTTGGTATAACCGTTTGTGGGCACTTGCGCAGGATGCGTTGCGGGAAGAACTGTGGAAGGTCTGAAGAACTCTGGAAGGTCTGACCTTCCAGAGTTCTTCCGTGCTACCGCAGCGAATTCGTTTACGCCGCAGAAGTGCGGCTTTTCTGCTACCATGCGGCACATGGAAGAGAAGATCCGCAGAGCGATTGAGCGCGTGCTTGAGGAGGTCGGCGCACCGGGGGTAACACCTTCGGTTGAGCGCCCATCTGATCTCACGCATGGCGACTACGCCACCAACGTCGCGCTCGTGGCAGCAAAAATGCTTGGGAAGAATCCGCGCGAGCTCGCAGACGAGCTCGCGCCAAAAATCAAAGAAGCGCTCGGCGGGAAGGTAGAGTGTGTCGAAGTGGCTGGTCCCGGCTTCATAAACCTCACGCTCTCGCGTGACGCGCTCACACTTCTCATTGCCGAGGCCGATGCGCAGGGCGAAGACTGGGGTAAAGGTAACGCACAAAAGGGCAAGCGCGTCATGATCGAGTACAGCAACCCGAACGCGTTTAAGGAAATGCATCTAGGGCACCTCATTGGTACGGTGGTGGGCGAATCTGTCTCGCGACTCATCGAAAACCAGAATGCGTCGCTGGCGCGAGACACCTTTGGCGGCGATGTGGGACCGAACGTAGCAAAAGCGCTTTGGGCACTCAAGAAGAGTGGCGTTGACCCGGTCTCGGCAAGCGACATAGGCTTTGCGTACGCGCAGGGAGCGCGCGCCTACGAAGAAGACGAGGCTGCTAAAAAGGAGATCGACGTCATAAACCAGGCTATCTATGCGCGCGATCCCGCCCTCGCATCGCTTTGGGAGAAGGGACGCGAGATTTCCATGGCGGCTTTCCGCGAACTTTGGAAGAGGCTCGGTACGCATTTCGACTTTGAATTTTTTGATAGTGACACGGTTGAGAGTGGGATGCGCCTGGTGCGCGATGGGCTTGCCCGGGGTGTCTTTAAAGAGAGTGATGGCGCCATCATTTACGACGGAGAAGCGAAAGGTGTACACACGATGGTCTTCATTACTTCGCACAGCACGCCAACCTACGAAGCGAAAGATATCGGTCTCGCTTTTTTGCGCGAGGAGCGCTGGCCGAGCGACGAGGTGATTATTATCACCGGGAACGAGCAAAACGGCCGATTTAAGACGGTTTTTGCGGCGCTTGCGGAGCTTGCGCCTGCTATTGCCGCAAAAACCAACCAGGTCGGGACCGGGTTTTTGCGCCTTTCCTCTGGCAAAATGTCATCGCGCGAAGGGAGCATCATTACCGCCGAAGAATTTTTGCGTTCCGTTATTGAAAAGGCAAACGAAAAAAACGACGACCCCCTCATTGCCGAACAGGTAGCCGTCGGTGCGATTAAGTTCATGATCCTGCGCCAATCGCCGGGGCAAGACATTATTTTTGATCCGGAGAAGTCGCTTTCGCTTCAGGGCGATTCGGGTCCATACCTCCAGTACGCGCTCGTGCGCGCAGCAAAAATTCTTACCTATTCGTCGGAAGATGCTGGTGGTGCTGAGGAGCCAGATGAGCCGTACGCAATCGAACGGCGTATCATCCACTATCCTGAAGTGGCAGCGCGCGCAGCGCGCGAGCTGGCGCCCAACCTCCTCACCACATATCTCACGGAGCTCGCTGCCACATGGAATGCGTTTTACGCGAGCGAGCAGGTGCTCGGTTCAAAAGAAGAGGCGTATAAAATGCGTGTTACACGAGCGTTTGCGAACACGATGGCGAACGGGCTTGGGTTACTCGGTATTCCAGCGCCGGAAAAAATGTAGCTTGCGTATACGCGCCGGGAGCGGTAGCGTCGAGGGGGCGTAGAACATTTGCACTGAGGAAAGGAGGCTGACATGTCCAAAAGGTGTTCGACGAGGCAAAGGGGAGGGCGAGAACCGGTTTTTGGCGATCGGGAGCCGCTTGATGCAATCCAGAAGGAAACGCGATTCAGCGGCCGCGGCGCAAAGGCAATTTTTCGCAAAGCTGCGCAGCGGTCAGGCAAAGACGAGGCCGAACAAAAACAAGACCTTGGCCAGTATCTTGAATCGATAACAAACCCAGACCCTAGGTCACGGTCCATTCCGAATTACGTGCAAGAACTACTTGATATCTGGAGACGTGAGCGTGCGGGACGGGCTGCGGGCCGGCAGAGAAGCCGATGGGCTCACTCCCCGTGAGCGGACTTGAATACCGGCCGCGAACGAGCGGCCGGTATCGCTTTTGCACGAACGGCATTTGACAATGCCCATAAGTGGTTTAGCTTCCTAGGTACCGTCTCAATGAAGGGCGGGAACGAGAAGGGGGTACGATCTTTGACCGCAAGAAAGTTCATTCACGTCCGTGCGGGCGATCTCGTTGACAGAGAACGCAAGAAAAGCGGGATGCGTGTCCGCACGGTGTTCGGTGAAGCGTGGAAATGGACGCATGACGGCAGCTATCAGTCGCTGCCAGTGGGCGAGGCTCTGGATCACTACGACGAGACGGGCGAAATTCCCAAATGGGTCCGCGACTATCTCGAAGCCTCTCCAGATGCACGCCGCCGGCCACGCTCGCTCGGAACGCCCACCCCGTCAACTGGTCCGGTCTACTATCATCATCGGCCGACCGCCGTGGTTGGTGCCCTGCGGGGCAAATGATAGACATTCTCCGGCGCGCAGTCCACGCGCGCCGGAGAAGCGTTCTTTTTCTTGAGATACCAAATGCGGCCCATGGCCGCATTTCTTGTACATTTCCTACGCAGGCTCTAGGATAAAGCGATATGGAGGATGCCCCAGAAAAGTCAGAAGCGGCAAAGCGTGAAGAAGAGATTCTTGCATTTTGGGACCGCGAACATATTTTTAAAAAAACACTCGAAAAGCCCGCGCCAAAGGGTTCTTTCATATTTTACGAGGGTCCACCAACGGCAAATGGTAAGCCGGCACTCCACCATCTCGAAGCACGCTCATTTAAAGACGTCATACCGCGGTATAAAACGATGCGTGGCTACCACGTTGAGCGTCGCGCCGGCTGGGATACGCACGGCTTGCCTGTTGAGTTGGAAGTGGAGAAGGAACTGGGGTTCTCGGGCAAGCCTGACATCGAGAAGTACGGGGTAGCCGAGTTCAATCGCAAGTGTCGAGAGAGTGTCTTGCGCTATATCGATCTCTGGGCGCGCTTCACTAAGCGCATCGGCTACTGGGTCGATGAATCAAAGGCCTACTTTACCTTCGACCCTTCGTACATGGAGGTGCTCTGGTACGTGCTCAAACACGCGTCGCACGGCGGCCGTCTCTACAAAGACTACAAGGTCGTTCCGTGGTGTCCGCGCTGCGGGACCGCGCTCTCGGCGCACGAGCTCGCACAGGGGTACGCAGATGTAAAAGATCTCACCGTAACGGCGAAGTTTAAGGTGACCGACGGGGCAGAAAAGCTCGGGGCTACTGAAGGCGCGTACCTTCTCGCGTGGACGACGACGCCGTGGACGCTTCCGGGCAATGTGGCGCTTGCGGTAGGGCCGAATATCAAATACTCCCTCGTGCGTCGTGCCGATGGCAGCGCGATAGTGGCAACGGAGCGCCTCGAAGCGCTCGGCCTCCAAGACGCGAACGTGCTGCGAGAGTTTATGGGTAGCGAGCTGGTCGGGCTTTCGTACGAGCCTATCTTCGATTACGCAAAAGCGCTTGCGAGCGATAGCGAGAAGCCGAAGTTTGAAAAGGCGTACAAGGTGTACCCGGCCGACTTTGTTACCACTGAAGACGGTACGGGCATCGTGCACACGGCCGTCATGTACGGCCAGGAAGACTTCGAGCTCGGCTCAAAGGTCGGCTTGCCGAAGGTCCACCTAGTGAACCCGGAAGGGCGTTTTGTAGAAGGTACCGGCGACTTTGCGGGCCGTACCGTCGCCGATGAAGCGCTTGCGGTCGATGTCATAAAAAACCTTGCCGAGCGCAAGCTGCTCTTTTCGAAGGAAAAGTACGAGCACAGCTATCCGTTCTGTTGGCGGTGCAAGACGCGGCTCATCTACTATGCGCGTGATTCATGGTATCTGCGCATGAGCGATCTACGCGATACGCTCGTCGCTGAGAACAAAGGCGTTCACTGGGAGCCGGCGTATATCCGCGATGGGCGTATGGGGCAGTGGCTCGAGGGGGTAAAGGATTGGGCGATAAGCCGCGAACGCTACTGGGGCACGCCGCTGCCCGTCTGGCAGAGTTCCGACGGCAAAGAGCAGCTCATTATCGGCAGCGTCGAGGAGCTGAAGCGTCACGCCAAAAAAAGCGGGAATACGTATTTCATCATGCGGCACGGCGAAGCCGAGCATAACGTGTCCGGAATCATGACGTCTGATCCGAAGGCGCCGGTGCACCTCACCGAGAAAGGGAAGCGGGATGTGCAGAGCGCAGCGAAACAGCTGAAGGGCGAACAGATTGACTACGTCGTACATTCTCCAGTGCTACGTGCCTGCGAGACGGCGCAGCAGGTTGCAGACGCGCTCGGTATCCCGAGCGACCACGTCCTCGTAGACGAGCGCCTCCACGAAAACTTTGCCGGACGCTTCGAAGGGAAACCGGTGCATGACTGGCGCGCGTATCGCGCCACTGTCGAAAACAAACTTACGGACCGTTTTGAAGGCGGGGAGAGTTTTCTCGATATACGTAGCCGCATGCTCGATACACTGTTCGATATCGACGCACGGTATCAGGGGAAGCGCATTTTACTGGTGAGCCACGGATTGCCGCTGCGTCTGTTGCAGTGGTCGGCTGAGCTTGTGCCTACTGAAGAGCTGCCCGCGTTCTGGGAGCGTGAGCGCGACCTGCCGGTTGGCGCTCCGCAGAAAATTGATTTCTGGCAATTTCCGCACAACCGCGACTTTGAGCTCGACCTGCACCGGCCGTACATTGACCAGGTGGTGCTAGTGAACGAGAAGGGGGTCGAGCTCACGCGCGTGCGTGAAGTGATGGATGTGTGGTTCGACTCGGGTGCCATGCCGTTCGCACAGGGTGCGCATGAGCGCACCGCGCAGACGCGAACGGAACCGCTTGAGAAATACCTCGCAAAAGTTCCGTACCCGGCAGACTTTATCAGTGAGGCAATCGACCAGACGCGCGGCTGGTTCTATACGTTGCTTGCGGTCGGTGTGCTTATGGGCCGCGGCAAGCCCTATAAGAACGTCATCAGCCTCGGCCACCTGCTTGATGCGCAGGGTCAGAAGATGAGCAAGTCGCGCGGGAACGTGGTCGATCCGTGGAAAGAGATGGACGCATGGGGGGTCGACGCGCTGCGTTTTTGGATGTTCTCAGTTTCCCAGGCAGGAGACGCGAAAAATTACGATGAGAAGACCGTGCGCGAAGCGGCAAAAGTGCTTTCGTGGATTGAAAACAGTGCGTCGTTCTACGAACTTTTTAAGGAAGGTGCCCACGGGGATGGAAAAGAAACAGCACTCGACCGATGGATGCGTCTACGGGTAGACGAGACCGCGGCAGCAATGACCGAAGCGCTCGATGACTACCGCCTCTTTGAGGCTGCGCGCGCGTTCGCAAAGCTCGCAGAAGATCTTTCTCAGTGGTACGTGCGGCGCATCCGCGACCGCGTGCGCGACGGCGACGCGGCTGCAATCGCGTGTCTGCGCGATACGCTTCATGCGAGCGCGCGGTTGCTCGCGCCGATCGCGCCTTTCACTGCTGAGCACATTTGGCAGCAGGTAAAGCGCGAACGCGATCCGCTGAGCGTGCATATGGCCGAGTGGCCGCAACCTCGCCAGTCGCTGTTTGCGCGATTTTTCGGCGCTCGGGAAGAACGCGCGCTGCTTGATGGCATGGTGCGCGTGCGTGCTCTCGCCTCCGACACGCTCCAGTTGCGGCAGAAGGCGGGCATTAAGGTACGCCAGCCGCTCGCGCGCCTTTCAGTACCGGATTTGCTTCCGAAAGAACTCGCGTCGATTTTAGCCGAAGAGGTAAACGTGAAGCATGTGTCGACGGGCCACGCTATGATCGAGCTCGATACGGCGCTTACGAGCGAGCTCGTGCGCGAAGGTGACGAACGCGAGCTCGCGCGTGCGGTGGCGCAGGCACGCAAGACAGAAGGGTTTGAACCGCGCCAAGCGGCGCACGCGGAAATGCGCGATGATGGTCCGTATTCGGTTGAACTCTCTACCGGTACAGCGCACTTTGCGCTCGTTCGCGATGCTGCGTAAGCAGGATGAGACATAAGTATGCGGTTCAGGCGCTCGTGCTTTCCCGCACTCCTGTGGGCGAGGCGAGCGAGCTGCTTGCACTGTTAACCGACGAAGTCGGCTTGGTTCGTGCGCGCGCACAGGGTACGCGCAGCCGCGGTGCAAAGCTTGCACCGGCACTCGTGACCTTCGCGGAGAGTTCCATGGTCCTTGTGCGCGGGAAAGACGGCTGGCGCGTCGCCGGAGCAGTGCTTAGTGAGAGCTGGTTTAGCCGATTTGGTAGCAGCGACGCGCGCGGCAGAGCCGCGCGCGTCGCTGCGCTTGCGCTTCGTCTGGTACCGGGCGAAGCGCCCGACCGCGCGCTTCTGCCGATTATACTCGCGTATTTCGACGAGCTCGCCGAGGGAGCGCCCGAGAACCGAGACGCAGCGGAAATCCTGGCAGCGCTTATGGTGCTTTCTGTGCTCGGGCTTGACAGAGGAGAACCGGAGTCGGCTACCGAGCTTTTCGCGTCGGAGAAACTTGCGCAGGTTGCACAGAGCCGCGCCGCTTATGTGGCGCGCGTGAATCGCGGCATCGCGGCCTCGGGGCTGTAAAAGGAAGGGAAGATACCAAGTGCAGCCGCCAGAGGCGGCTGCACTTGGTATACTAGAGATCTCATGTTGCGGAATAACGAAGACGACACCAGTTTCTTGGAGCGCGCACGCCAAAAGCTCTACGCGCGTACGGCATCCATTCCGGAAGAACACGCCGACCTATCGCCAGCAGGGAACCGTTCGTTGCCGCACGCGTGGCAAGAGGACCCGCTTCCAATGGTGCGCCATCGAGGTCGCCGCAAGGTGCGCATAGCGACTCTCTTTCTCAGCGTCTCGGTTATCTTCTTTTTGGGTGCTGCAGCGGTGGCAGGGTACTTCATCTATTTCGGCGGCGACACCGTATCCATTAATCGCATTGATATTAAAATGCAAGGCCCGACGACAATCGCCGGCGGCGACACGCTTCCGCTTTCGCTCGCCATCGTCAACCGCAATCCGGCCGAGCTGCAGAACGTGTCGCTGGAGGTTGATTTTCCTCCAGGAACAAGAAGTGCGTCTGACGTAAGCCAGCCCTACACGAACTACGTCAAGCAGATCGGTACCTTAGCGAGTGGCGGCACCGCAATGGAAAGCGTGAAAGCCGTACTGTTTGGTTCAGTGGGGCAGAACCTCACTATTCCGGTCATTATCACGTTCGGTATTGCCGGCTCCAGCGCAACTTTTGTTAAGAAAACGTCGTACGTCGTTTCCGTAGCCTCAACCCCGCTCTCGGTTTCTGTCGACACGCTCGCTGAGACAACCTCGGGCGCACCGCTTACGCTTACGCTGACCGTTCGCGCAAACGCGAACGTACCCCTCGACAACGTCGTGCTCGCCGGCGCGCTTCCGTTCGGCTTCTCGGTAACCAATTCCTCGGTGCCGATGACCGGCACGAGCTTCCTGCTCGGCACTATGGCGCCGGGCGCAAGCAAAACCATTACCCTCACCGGCGTGCTGACCGGACAAGACCAAGCACAGAGCACGTTCCACTTCACAGTGGGCACTGCAAGCTCGCCGGGCGATTCGACCATCGCTATTCCCTATATGACGCAAGATGCGCTCGTAACGATTACCGCACCGTTCATTAGTACGGTTCTGGCGGTCAATGGCGACAGCTCGGGATCTGCCACACTTGCGCCAAACGCCACCCAGAGCGTGACGGTTTCGTATACGAATACGCTCTCGACCACGGTAAGCAATCCGGTTGTGACAATCGCCCTATCGGGTACCGCCGTCGATTACAACAGCGTACAAACGACCAACGGCTTCTACGATTCTTCGGCGCATACGATAACCTTCAGCAACGCGACTGACCCGTCGCTTGGGTCGCTCGCGCCCGGCGCAACGGCTGTTGGGTCGTTTAGCTTCAACACCGTGCCAGCAAGTGCGAGCGTTCTCTCGCCCGTCGTTACCTTTACTACTTCGGTATCCGGTACGCGCGTTGGGCAGTCGAACGTGCCCGAACAGGTTACGGCGAGCGCCGCGGAAACGCTAAAGGTAACCACCGCAGTCGCGTCCGCGCAGTCGGTCCTCTATACCACAGGTCCATTTGCGAATACCGGCCCCGTGCCTCCGGTTGTCGGACAACCGACGACCTACACCATCCGTCTCTCGGCACAGGATGCGGGCGCACCCATCGCAGGCGGTACGATGACGCTCTCGTTGCCGGTATATGTGACGTACCTCAACAAAACGAGCGGATCCGGCTCGCTGAGTTACGACAACGCTTCGCGCACGGTTACGTGGGACGCCGGAGACATCCCACAGGGCACAACCGCGGTGGCGTATTTCCAGGTTTCCGTCTTGCCTTCGACTACGCAAAAAGGCACAGCTCCGGCGCTCACCTCAGGCGGAACTTTCTCTGGCTACGATCGGTTTGCAGGCGTACAGGTCTCTGCGTCGGCTGAACCGCCCACGACTGCAATGAACGACGGCATGCCGGCAAACCAAGGCGGTGCAGTGCAGTAGTTGCAATCGGCGCGCGCGTGCCGCACAGTGGAAGCACTATGGCTGAACCAGGACTGATGGAGAAGATTGTTTCGCTCTCGAAGCGGCGCGGGTTCATATTCCCGGGCTCGGAGATTTATGGCGGCCTCGCTGGCACGTTCGACTATGGTCCCATGGGAGTCTTACTGAAAGAAAATATCCAGCGGCTCTGGCTGACTCTGTTTCGTGACACGCGCGATGACATGTACAGCGTGGATGCGGCGATTCTCATGAATCCAAAAGTCTGGGAGTCTTCGGGCCACATCGCTGGCTTTTCCGACCCGCTTGTTGAGTGCGGGAATCCTAAATGCAAAAGACGGTTCAGAGCCGATGACGGCACCGTCGAGCTCATCGCAGCAGACGACGGGGAGGTGAAATGGGTGTGTCCGCACTGCGGCTGGGAAAATGTCCACGCAAAGGTGCGGCAGTTCAACATGATGTTCAAGACGCACGCAGGAGCGATGGAGGACGAGTCAGCGGTAGTATACCTGCGCCCGGAAACAGCAGGTGGTATTTTCGTAAATTACAAAAACGTAATGGACTCGCTCCACCCGAGGCTACCGTTCGGGATTGCGCAAATAGGGAAGGCCTTTCGAAACGAGATTGCGCCGCGCGAGTTTATTTTCCGCTTACGTGAACTTACGCAGATGGAGGTGGAGTACTTCGTGAAGCCTACTGAATGGGAAACGGCCTTTGAAGCATGGCGCCTTACTATGCACGCCTATGCAGATGCACTCGGCTTGCCGAAAGATGCTGTACACGAGCTTGAGGTGCCCGCTGAAGACCGTGCACACTACAGCATGCGCACGGTTGACTTCGAATTCGATTACCCGTTTGGCCGCAAAGAGCTCTGGGGGCTTGCATACCGTACTGACTTCGACCTGTCCGCGCATCAAAACGGTTCTGGCGTTTCGCTGGAGTACCTCGATGAGGAGACAAAGCAGAAATTCATTCCGCACGTCATCGAACCGTCGCTTGGTGTTGACCGCACGCTGCTTGCGGTGCTCGCGAGCGCCTACCGCGAGGACGAACTCGGCGGAGAGACGCGCACCTACCTTGCGCTCTCGCCACGTATCGCGCCGGTCAAGGCAATGGTCTCGCCCCTGTTGAAGAACAAACCAGAGCTTGTTGCTAAAGCACGCGAGGTGTATGCCGCACTCAAGAAGGAGGTTCCGCAAATCGCCTGGGACGACAATGGCAACATAGGCAAGCGGTATCGCCGCCAGGACGAGATCGGAACGCCGTTTTGTCTTACGATTGACTTCGACACGCTCGGAGAGAAGCCGGAGCGTAAAGACACCGTTACGCTGCGCGACCGCGACAGCGGCAATCAGGAACGTCTCTCCATAGCTGAGGCCATAGCCCGCGTGAAAGAGGCAGCAGGGTAGATTGCTTTTTTGAGAAACCCATGGCATAGTTGTGCGAGAGTAACAAAGAAAGGGAGGGACTGATGGCCTGTGGACCGTCGACACCGGCAAGCAAAGGTCTTGCAAACCTGTTCGTTATCACGGGGGCAATCACCATCGCTCAGGTGGTGGCGTATCTGCTACTGAGCGAAGTGTTGCCCAGCGTTATGCTGCTGCAACCGGAAGTCGTACAGCGGGATGCGCTGCTGGCGACAGTCGTAGCTCCTCTGCTGTGCGGGGTTCTCTACGCGGCGTGGGCGCGCAGGAGCGTCGACACCCAGCAGGTTTTCGTGGGGGTCGGGAACACGCTCATTGCTTGCTACTTGTGCGCTGCAGCCATCCACTGGCACACCGCTCTGGGGACGGCAGCGTTCGTTGTCGGAGTCGCGTCGCTCGTGATCTCTATTTTCCTCGAAAGCGACCCCGCCTGACTTTCCAAGCCGGTACCCGTATGGGTACCGGCGCTCGCGTGTATGCGGTATTCCGGCCGCACGCTCTACCAAGGGCGTGCGGCCGGGACTCATTTGAACAGTTCTAGTCTTGCCATGCGCGTGTTACCATGCCGCTATGGACAAAGATATTCGCGTGCAAATCACTTCGCGAACCATACTTATGGTGGCGCTCGTGGCAGCAGGGACGTACGTGCTCTGGCTTTTGCGCGACCTCACGCTTCTCGTGCTCACGGCAATCGTCATCGCTTCAGCCATTGAACCAGGCATCTCCTTTCTGATTCGCCGAGGTATCCCGCGCTTTCTTGGGACGCTCCTTATGTACCTGCTCATGTTCGGTTCGGTATTCCTGTTCGTATATTTTTTCCTTCCGCCGATTATCGCTGACATGGTGGGCGCGCTTACGACCTTGCCGCAGTACCTCAGTTCACTCAATATTCCAAGCTCGGTGAGCGGTTTAACGAATTTTCCGGCTCTGGGGGCCGCGTCCGGAACGCACCACCAGACCTTTTTTCAAACATTGCTTGCGCTGCAGTCTGCCTTTTCTGCGACCACGGGCGGAGTCGTGCAGTTTGTTGCCGCTTTTTTCGGTGGCATCTTCTCGCTCATGCTGGTCGTCGTGCTCTCGTTCTATTTCGCGCTTCAGGACACGGGCGTTGACGATTTCTTGCGTCTCGTGATGCCTGCTGAGCACGAAGAGTACGCCGTCGACTTGTGGCGCCGCTCGCAAAAGAAAATCGGCCTTTGGATGCAAGGACAGATTCTCCTGTCCGTTATCGTGGGTGTGCTCGTGTACCTGGGCATGCTCATTATTGGGGTCCCGTACGCACTCCTACTCGCCATCTTTACAGCGCTTGCGGAAATTATTCCGATTTTCGGTTCGCTCCTCTCCGGAGCCGCGGCCGCAGTCGTTGCGTACAGCCAGGGCGGTATTGCGATTGCAGCGATTGTGGTCGGTCTCTACGTCGTAGTGAATCAGTTCGAGTCGAACCTTATCTATCCGCTCATCGTAAAGAAGGTGGTCGGCATTCCGCCCCTGCTCGTCATCGTTGCACTCATTGCGGGCTACACGATTGCCGGTTTCCTTGGTGTGCTGCTCTCGGTACCAATGGCCGCGATTCTGCTCGAGTTTCTTTCCGATTATTACAAACATAAGCGCCGTCGTGCCGCGCATCACGCGCCGGCAGCGTAAACTGGTGATATCGTATGCCCCGGTTTATTTCTACGGCTATTCCGTATGTAAACGCGCAGCCGCACATCGGCCACGCGCTTGAGTACGTGCAGGCCGACGCATATGCGCGCGCGCTGCGCCAGGCGGGTGAGGACGTCTATTTTCTTACCGGAACGGATGACAACGCGCTCAAGAATGTTCTGGCGGCGGAGAAAGCAGGCAAACCGGTGGTTGAGTATGTAGCAGAAAATGCCGAGCACTTCGTGGACCTCGATCGCGCGCTCGACGTCGCCTATGATGATTTTATCCGTACCTCGTCCGATCAGCGGCACCGGGAGGGAGTCGAGAAGCTCTGGAAGGCGACCAAACCGGAAGACCTCTACAAGAAAAATTATCACGGCTACTACTGCGTTGGCTGCGAAGAGTTCAAGACCGAAAAGGACCTCGTGAACGGCGAGTGCCCCGAGCACCCGGGCCGGGCGCTCGAAGAGGTCGAGGAAGAGAACTACTTTTTCCGCCTTTCCGCCTACCAGCTTCAGCTGCAGAAGCTTATCGAGAGCGGCGAACTACAGGTCATCCCAGAAAGCCGGAAAAATGAAACGCTTGCGTTTATCAAAGGCGGCCTCGAAGACTTCAGCGTGTCGCGCTCGGCGGCGCGCGCGAAAGGGTGGGGCATCCCGGTGCCGAACGACCCGGAGCAGTATCTCTATGTCTGGTACGATGCGCTGGCTAACTACATAACCGCACTCGACTACGCGACGGATGGCGAGCGGTATGAAAAGTACTGGGCCGCGTCGGACGCGATAAAGGTTCACCTGATTGGCAAGGGCATTAATCGTTTCCATACGCTGTACTGGCCGGCCATGCTGCTTTCAGCAGGCGTACCGCTTCCTTCGAAGGTATTCGTGCACGGGTACATAACCTTTGGTGGCAAAAAGATGAGCAAAACGCTCGGCAACGTGATTGACCCGTCTACGCTGGTCGAGCGCTACGGCAGCGAAGCGGTGCGCTATATGCTCCTAAGGCACGGAAGCCCTACTGAGGATTTCGATATTACGGATGAAAAGTGCCGCGAGTGGTACACCGCGCATCTCACGAACGGCCTCGGCAACCTCGTCGCGCGCGTTATGAAGCTTGCAGAGGAGCACTTGCCGCACCCGATTGAGCTTTCAGATAAAGATGAAACGCTCGAGGCGGTATTTTTGGAAAAAATTGAAGCGTTTCGCTTCAACGAGGCGCTTGACTTCGTGTTTGAGAAAATTGCCGCCACCGACGCACGCATGGCGGAAAAGAAACCATACAAATTCATTAAAAGCGGCGACACCGTTGAGCGAGAGAATGCACGCACGGAGATCGAGTCGCTGGTGCACGAGCTTGCAGCAATCGCGACGCACCTTACGCCTGCCATGCCGCGGAGTGCAGCGGCCATACTCTCCGCAGTGCGCAAGAACCAGAAGCCGGAGAACCTTTTCCCGCGGCTGTAGGCCATGGATCTTCGGTACATAGACGCGCACTGCCATGTGCAGTTTGACGCGTACGAAGCAGACCGCGATGCAGTTTTGGACGAGATGCGCCGACAGCGCGTCGGAGCAATCGTTGTGGGTGTTGACTATCCGACTTCAGTGGCGGCCATCGAGCTTGCACGCACGCACGAGGGACTCTACGCCTCAGTCGGGTTGCACCCTAATCACACAAGTGAGGTCTTCGACACGGCTGCGTATCGTGCGCTTGCTGCAGATGCCACTGTGGTCGCGATAGGGGAATGCGGGCTCGATTATTTTCGTCCGGAAACGCTTAGCGACTCAGTAAAAGAGGCGCAGAAACAGCTGCTGCGCGCGCACATTGCGCTTTCAGTCGAAGCGGACAAGCCGCTCATCATTCACGCGCGCCCGAGCAAAGGCACGTATGATGCATACGACGACCTCATCGCAGAGCTGAAAGAGGCGAATGCCACGCAGGGAAGATCCGTGCGCGGCGACATCCATTTTTTTGTGGGCTCAGTAGAGCAGGCGCGGGAACTGGCTATGCTCGGATTCACGCTCTCATTTACCGCCGTCGTTACCTTTGCGCGCGACTACGACGCGGCCATGCGAGCGGTGCCGCTCTCGAGCATACTCGCTGAAACCGACGCGCCGTATGTGGCACCCGTGAGCCGCCGCGGCAAGCGCAATGACCCGCTTGCCGTCATAGAGGTCGTCGCAAAGATTGCCGAAGTGAGAGGAGAAGATCCAGAAACGGTTCGCGCGGCGCTCCTAGGAAACACTGTGCGGCTCTTCAGGCTGCCGGAATAGAGCCTCCGCGCGTCTTGCGAGGGCGTGCGAAGCGTGCTAGGATGCGCCCATTATGGCGAGAAAAGTCGAAGAAAAGCACGCAAACGATGAGGTCGAGCAGGGGGAGCCGCGCGTATACGAATTGGGTTTCCACCTCGACCCAGAGCTCTCTGCGGAGGAGGTGAAGAAGGCCTGCCAGAGCATCCGCGACGCCATCCTCGAGAAGGGCGGCAGCATCGTTGCCGAAGGGGAGCCGTTTATGGTTCAGCTGGCCTACACGGTCTCGCGTCAGGAGACGACCGGCCGTCACGACTTTAGCGCCGCATACTTCACCTGGATTGCGTACGAGTTGACCGCGCGGGACCACGACGAGATACTTTCTGCCGCCAACGCTGACAAGCGTATTTTCCGCTTCATTGACGTGCTCACGACCAAGGATGCCGCGCGCCATGCTGCTGAAATGCGCGAAATCGCGCTTAAGACGACGACCGGAAGTCCTGCGGAAGAAGAGGATGTTGTACTCGAAACAGTATAAGCATGTACCTTAACAAAGCACTTCTGTACGGTAACCTCACACGCGACCCCGAGCTGCGGGCCCTGCCTTCGGGTCAGCAGGTTGCGTCCTTCGGCATAGCAACCAATCGCAGCTACAAAGATCGCAATGGCCAGAAGCAGGAGGCGACGGAGTTCCACAACGTCGTTGCTTTTGGCCGCCCGGCAGAGATCATTGCGCAGTACATGAAAAAGGGCCGCCCGATGTACATCGAGGGCCGCATTCAGACGCGCAGCTGGGACGATAAGGACTCCGGCAAGAAAAACTACCGCACGGAAATCGTGGTCGAGAACTTCCAGTTTGGCGATGGTGGGGGAGTCGGCGGCAGTCGTAGCGCGGGAGAGAGCGCGCCACCGACCGCAAGCGCACCGTCCCAGGATCCGCAAGATATTCAGTATCCGGACGAGGAAATCAATCCGGAGGACATCCCGTTCTAGGGAGGACAGTACTAGACTAATTTTTTCATCATGGCACACCAATCAGAGCGAGAGGAGATTGAAATCAAGAAATTCATCGACTATAAGGACGTCGGGTACTTGCGGCAGTTCACAAACCCGCACGCGAAAATCATGTCGAAGAAGCGCACGAACATCCCTGCGCTCAAGCAGCGCGAGATTGCGAATGCCATTAAGCGCGCTCGCTACATGGGCTTTTTGCCGTACATAGCAGCGTAACGCGAGAAGCAAGAAAACAAAACCGGCCGCAATAGCGGCCGGTTTTGTTTTCTCGCACTCCTGCTGCTATTTTGCTTTTTCAATGCGTTCAGCGTAAACGCCCGTGTCGGTATTGATGCGGATGATATCGCCAGCGTTGATAAAGAGAGGCACGTTCACCATAGCGCCCGTCGCCACCTTCACCGGCTTGTTGCCGCCCGTGGCGCTATCGCCCTTAATGTTGGGCGGCGCTTCCGTGACCTCCAGATCTACTTTTACTGGAATGGTGACGGTAATCGGGCGGTCTTCAAAAGTGACGACTTCCGTGGTCGCGTTTGGTGCAAGCCACTGCACGCGTTCGCGCACAGCCTCTTCGGGGAAGGCGAATCGATTTTTTGGGTTTTTTTCATCGCAGAACCAGCTTTCGCCGCGGCTCGTGTAGAGGTACTTCGCGCTCATCTTGCCGACCTCCGCTTCCTGTACGGTTTCGTTCTGGTGGAAGGAAATCTCGGTCACTTTGCCCGAAATGAGGTTGCGCAGCTTGGTCTGGTTTACCGGCTTACGCATCTGCATGCGGAAGACGTGGGAAGAGAGGACTTCGTAGGGCTCGCCGTTGTAGACGATTACGGTTTTGGGGAGAATTTCGTTGTATGAGAGGACGGCCATGGGTTGAAACTAAAAGCGCCCGAAGGCAGTTATAAAAAGTGCCGCACAGAGCGGATAAGCGTATGATACAAGGCGTGGCAGCTTTTTCAACTACCGAGGACATCTCGGCTCTCTCGGACGCCGAGGTTTTGGCGCGTTCCCACAAGGAGCCGGAACTGTTTTCCGTGCTGGTCCGCCGGTACGAAGCGCCCTTCTTACGCCGGGCGCGGACCATTCTGTTTGATGGCGAAGAGGCGAGGGAAGCGGTGCAGGATGCATTCACGAAGCTTTACCTCTACGCAGATCGGTATGAACCGCAAGAGGGAGCCTCGTTTTCCGCGTGGGCATACACGGTACTCAACCGGGTGGCATACACGCGCTACCAAGCAGCGCGGCGTCGTAATGCGCTGCGGGCGCCGCTCGAGCCGGAGCACTATGAGTCCTTGCCGGACGAGCAGGCGAACTTTCTCGAGGAGCTTTCTGTCCGCAACGAGGTGCTCTGGGGGCTCGCCAAACTGCCGGAAGCCGCCGCGCGTATTCTGCGGCTGCAGTTTCTCGAAGACAAGACCCAGGAAGAGATTGCCGCAAACGAGGGCCTTTCGGTGTCAGCGGTGAAGACGCGAATCCACCGCGCAAAAAAATTATTTAAAAAAAACTACGACAAGCATCATGAGTGAATTATCCGATATTGAGCGTACGGTAATGCAGCGCATACGAGTTATTCGCGCGCTCCGATTGGCGGTATCTAATGGGATGCTTGCCACGCTGCTACTCCTTGCAGCGTTGTGGGGAATTAGCAGAGAGGTGTGGGTCGCGCGCGTTTTTGAAAACGGTCCGCGCGGACTGGTCGGGCACACGGAGTACCTCGCGTACGCCTTTGAGCACACGCGGATTGTCGTGCAGGCCCTTACGCTTACTGTGTTGGCGTCCGCCTTTTATTTGGCGCGCCTCGTTGCCCGGGGAGTCACGGTGGGAGTCGGTGGCACCTTTGCGGCGTAAGCAACAAAGGCTACAAAAGGCGAAGGGCTACGAGTAGAACGCCCCAAACAGGCAAACCCGGGTATGCAGCCGGGTTTGCCTGTTTGGGGCTCTCACTCTTCAGTTGGCTCGAGAACGTCTGGGTCATCGTCCTGGCGTGTCGGAATCGGTTCAGAGAGCCCAAGCTCTTCCTCAATCATGCGGTAGGTCGGCGTCGGCTCTCGCGGGCCACTGAGCGTTCGTTGGTTGTGTTCGAGTTCTGCACTGTCTCCATACATATGCATTGTTTCGATTACTTCATAAGCCGCTCGACCAACTGCGGCCGGTGCAGCACTATGATGCCGAATGGCTCGTGAGCCCAAGGTGAATCCCGCCCTAGCGCCGCGTGGAAGCGGGAAGCAAAATGTTTTTCTACGGAGGTCGAAATGTTACACAAAGAAAGGCCGCGGGTTAGCCTTCCGCACGCGGGGTCAGCTTTCCGCGAGCTTTTCGCTCACTTGTTTGCTAAGTGCCTTGGCGATATCCTTGTGTTCGCGCAGAAAGGTCCGAGTAGCATCGTAGCCGACGGCGAGCTTCTCTTCGCCGAGCTTGTAGGTTGCGCCGCTCTTGTTCACGATTCCATACTTCTCGCCGAGCGCGATGAGCTCGCCCTCATGGCTAATGCCTTCATTATAGAGAAGGTCGAATTCGGTGGTCTTGAACGGGGCAGCGACTTTGTTCTTGACTACTTTGACGCGCACGCGGCCACCGACGACTTCCTCGCCTTTTTTAATCTGTGCGATGCGGCGAATGTCGAGCCGAATCGAGGTGTAGAACTTGAGCGCTTTCCCGCCGGGTGTGGTCTCCGGATTGCCGAACATCACCCCAATCTGCATGCGAATCTGGTTGATGAAAATAACAATCGTCTTGCTGCGCGCGGCAATGGCGGTGAGTTTACGAAGCGCCTGGCTCATGAGCCGTGCCTGTTTCCCGACATGCTGCTGGCCCATTTCACCCTCGATTTCGTCTTTCGGGGTAAGAGCGGCGACCGAGTCGATGACAATCACGTCCACGTTGCCGCTCCGCACGAGACTCTCGACGATGTCGAGCGCCTGTTCGCCGGTGTCCGGCTGCGAAATGAGCAGCTCAGCGAGTTTTACGCCGATGCGCCGCGCGTACTCCGGGTCGAGCGCGTGTTCGGCGTCAACGAATGCGGCGATGCCGCCCTTGGCTTGCGCTTGTGCGATGACGTGGAGCGCGAGCGTGGTTTTGCCGCTCGACTCCGGACCGAAGATCTCGATGATGCGCCCGCGGGGTAGGCCCCCGACGCCGAGCGCGGCATCAAGACCCATCGAGCCAGTCGGTATCGAGGGAATCTTTTCGGTTTTACCCGCACCGAAGGTGGTAATCGCTTCGTCGCCGAACTTGGTGCGGATTTCTTTGAGCGCAAGCTCAATCGACTTTTGGCGCGCGTCGTGGTCAGTTGCGGCCTCGCCGATTTCTTTTGGCGGTTTTTGGACTTTCTTTTTTACGGGCATACAGCGGGCGAGCTAGTTAAAAATATTAATTCGTAGGAGGCACAAAGATCTGTCGTGTTTCCCGTACCACTCTGCCGAACCGATCCGTGGCCGTGAAGGTAAGTATAGAGCTTCCTTGAGGGAAGGCGAGGGTCTCCGAGAACGAACCGTTTGTATCGGGAATAACCGTCGCGCCGTCTACCGTGAGCGCCATCGCGTTTCCAGCCTTACCGGCAATGGTGAGGATGCCGGACGCTACCGCCGCGCCGTTTTGCGGGGAGAGTATGACGAGCCGCGGTCCGCTCAAAAGAGGCCAGCCTTCAACAAAGCCGTATCCGACAATAACGACGAGCACGATGCTGAGCAGGACGCGGGTCATGTTCAAAAGACTTCTTCGCTCGCGTGGTCGTGGCCGGCTGCGCTACCGCCGCCACGCGAAAGTACCTCGCGCGGTTTGCTGCCGTCGGCGGGGCCGATGACGCCTTTCGCCTCGAGCACATCCATAAGGCGCGCCGCGCGGCTGTAGCCGATTTTTAGTTTGCGCTGCAGGTACGACGTGGAGGCGCGGCCCGCTTCTCCGACGGCTGCCAGCGCATCTTCGTAGAGGTCGTCGTCGACGTCGCCGTCATCAAGGTCTCCGTTTACGAGGCCGATCACATCATTGGGCTCAGTAGCGCTGTGGCCGTTTCCGCTGAAGTCGATACTCGAAAGGTCGCCGGCATTGTGGTTCTTCACGTAGCTGGCAAGTTTCTTCACTTCCATTTCGGAGATAAAGGCGGTCTGTAAACGAACCGGTTTCTGCATATCACTCGACAAGTAGAGCATGTCGCCCGCGCCGAGCAAGGTTTCAGCGCCGGAACCGTCGAGAATGGTGCGCGAGTCGATTTGGCTCGCTACCTGGAGCGCCATACGGGTGGGCACGTTGGCCTTGATGAGGCCGGTAATGACGTTCACGCTCGGACGCTGCGTCGAGAGGAGTAGGTGGATGCCGACGGCGCGGCTCATTTGAGCGAGCCGGACAATCGACGCCTCAAGCTCGCGCGGGTAGCTCTGCATGATATCGGCGAGCTCGTCGATAACGATGACTATGTAGGGCATGGCTTCCGGCAGCTCGACGCCCTGCGCCTGTTTCTTTTTTGCGGGCTCATACACGCTCGCGTGGTAGCTCGCTATGTCTCGCACCTGTTCGGCTTCGAGGATGTTGTAGCGGCGCTCCATTTCCTTTGCTGCCCACTTGAGCGAGAGGATTGCCTTTTTCGGATCGGTAATGACCGGCGTGAGAAGGTGGGGGATACCGTTGTAGAGCGTGAGCTCGACGCGCTTCGGATCAATCATGATAAAGCGCAGCTGGTTGGGGTCGTTACGGTAAAGGAGCGAGGCGACAATCGCGTGGATGGCTACCGACTTGCCGGAGCCAGTCGCGCCGGCCACGAGCCCGTGCGGCATTTTTGCAATGTTCACGTAGTGCGGCATGCCGGTAATGTCGCGGCCGATTGCCGCAAGAAGCGGCTTGGTGCTGCTCGTCCACTCGGGCGCGGTGAGCAGGCCGCCAAGACCCACCATCGCTTTTACCGAGTTGGGCACCTCAATGCCCACGAGCGACTTGCCCGGGATCGGCGCCTCGATGCGCACGGGGTGCGCGGCGAGCGCAAGTTCGAGGTTGCTTGCGAGCGAGACAATCTTGCTTAGGCGGACTCCTTCGGCTGGCTTCACCGCATAGCGGGTGACGGTCGGTCCGACGGACACTTCGTCCATTTCGACGTTAATGCCGAAGTTCTGGAAGGTGCGCTTAATGATGTTGGCGTTTGCGCGAATGTCGCCCGTACCGGGCTTTCCTTTGTCGGCGCCAAGAATCGAGAGCGGCGGCGGATTGTACTCAGCGCTGAAGTTCGTTATGCCAGGCCCGCGGTCCGCCGCGTCGCCGCGATTAAAGACCGTTACGACCGGTTCATGCTCAGGCGCTGGAGCGGAGGGGAGGGTGTCGTCGCCAGCTTCGTCGGCAGACCCCTCGTCCTCTGAAGAAGCCGTGCGCACCGCGTAGGCGTCCATATCGGCGTCTTCGTTTTCAAGGGTGGACGCGCGCCGCGTGCGGAGGTGCTCCCAAAGGGTGAGCGCCGCCTCGCGTAGGAATGACACGATTGCTTCGATGTCGCTCACCACCGCAAATCCGATAGCGATTACGGCGACGAGGAGCACGAGCGCACCCCAGAACCCGAAAAAGCCTTCAAGCGCGCTACCGGCCCACGTACCCGCCTCGCCGCCGAAGCGCGCGCCCGGGAAGAGGCCGGCGAAAGAGAGCACTGCTGCAGCTATGAGAATAACGCCCGAAGTTGCAAGCGGTTCAAAAATGGGAAGTCGGAAGCCGGCGTAGATACCCACGGCAATAAGTGCAATAGGCAGCGCAAGTGCGCCGAAGCCGACGACCGCGAAGCTCGTCCGGTAGGCGAGCGTTCCCACAGGTCCGGCTGCGCCGAAAATAGCAAGAAGAAAAAGTACGCCCGCAGCCAAGAGTACGACGGCAGACGCCCACCGGATGAGTGCGTCATAGCTTTCTACTTCCTTCTGTTTGCGCAGTTTGCTGGGCTTTCCTTTCTTCCGGCTCATGGCAGATTCATTGTAACACCGTTGAAATCCCTGTGTTTTTTGCCCGCTTGCAGACATCTGCGCACCCCGTATACTGTCCGATATGGCTATAAGACAGAAGAAGTCGGCGAGTGGAAATTCGTCCGATACACGTCTGTCTGAGACACGTGGAAGTGAGTGGGGAAGTGGTGATTTCGTCCTAGAAAAAAACATATTCTCAAACATATTTGAAAAAGACATACGACGTGTCTTTATTTATAAAAAGGCAGAACGACTCGCAAAAGCGATTCACATGGTTTCGCCCGCCTTCGCTGAAGCGACTTCCTTACGCAACCGCATCGACGCCGTAGCGGTCGGTCTAATAGACGCCGCAATCCGGCCGCCGGTAGCGGCGCGCACGGCGCTTTCGCGTGAACTTCTTGCGCTCTCAAGCGTTCTCTCGATTGCGCAGGCCGGAGGACTTCTCTCCGCAATGAATGCAGAACTCATCGCGCGAGAAGCGCAGACGCTCCTGCAAGAAGTTGCGGCGTATGAAGAGCCGCGCCTTTTTTTAGAGGAGTCGCCGACTATCGCCAGCATCGCGAAAAACGCGCCGCACGATCATGCGCCCGCTCGCCACGAGAACCGGAGAGCTCCGCGCCCGCGTCCGGCCGCGCCTCTAACTAAGCAGGAAGACTCAGGGGAGTTTAGGAGTGCACCCGCCTCGCTGTCCGATACCGGTAAAGGACATTCAGACGAGCGTTCAAAGGACAGACGCGAGGGGGTCTTGTCCGTTATAAAAGAAAAGGGTGAGGCAAGTATAAAAGACATATCCACACGCTTTCGCGAGGTCTCTGAGAAAACGATTCAGCGGGAGCTAGTTGCCTTGGTGCAGTCGGGTGTCGTGGCTAAGCGCGGAGAACGTCGGTGGAGTGTGTACTACCTGTCCTAGATACTAGCGAAGCAATGCGAGGGAGAATCGCCCAAGCTGCTTTGTGCAAGTTAAACGTTCACAACACGGCAAAAGGACAGCGCCCGCAGTGAAAGTCCGACTTTCACAACGGACGTTCGTTTTTGAGTTCTCGGTAAGTTTTGACGTTTTGAGCCGTCTTTGCTACTGTGCCGGCTGTGATAGCGACTGGGGTATAGGGGCGACGAGCGGCCGGTAGCGGTCTCTTTTTCGTGCTTAAAACCTAGTTGTTATCCACACAGGGGCCTGAGAGCGGGAGTCCACGCGAGCTATACTTTTCCCAGTCCTTACGGGGACTTCCGATTCTCGGAGGGGCACTTTGATAACTGAATATGCGCCGAGCACCACTTCGGCATTGCAACCGCGCAGAGCACTGCGCGAAAAAGAAACGCCCCGGTGGGCGGTTTCGAGGTTGTTATGCGTAAGTGGTGCTCGGCACCAACCTAGCCAGCTAGCCCATTCCGTACTGGTCGATACCGTACGGGGTGGGATAGTGTGAACCTGAAACTGTGCACAGTGCGAACAAGTAAATTCGAATTATCACGGGCACTTAAAGATACTTATAAATTGTATGCATCAGGTAACTAACAAAGCGATCGCTAAGATCGCTGCGGTGGCGACCGGTCTTGCAATGGTTGCGTCTATCGGCTTCGCGCCTATCGCGAACGCCTCGACGCTTTCCAGCGCACAGGTCCAGTCGATCCTCTCGATGCTCTCGGCATTCGGCGCGAGTAGCTCGACGATCGCTAACGTCCAGGCAGCCCTCACGGGTCAGCCTTCGACGGGCGGCACCACAACGGGCGGCACAGGCACCAGCACTGGTGGCTCGACGGCTTCCTGCACCTTCACGCGCAGCCTCACGGTTGGCGATTCGGGTGCGGATGTCTCTTGCCTCCAGCGCGGACTTCTCGGTGCGGGCTACAGCATCCCTGCTCTTTCCGCGGGTACGGCAGCGTACGGCTACTTCGGTCTCCAGACCAAGACGGCAGTGATCGCTTGGCAGAAGGCAGCAGGCGTCTCTCCGATGTCTGGCTACTTCGGTCCGATCTCGCGCGCGCACTGGAACCTCGGCGGCGGCTCTTCCACCACCGGCGGAACCGGTACGGGTACGGGAACCGGTACGGGCACCACGTCGGGCACGGGCCTTATGGTCTCGCTCTCGGCAAGCAGCCCGAGCGGCTCCGTTCTCGTAGCGGGTCAGGGTATTGGCGACCTCGGTGACTTCACCTTCACGAACCCGAGCGCTTCCCCGATCATGGTCACGGGCCTCACCTTCAATCGCACTGGCGTCAGCAATGACTCCACGATGACGAACGTGTACCTCTACAACAACGGTACGCGCATCGGTGATTCGGCAGGGGTGAGCAACGGCCAGTTCTCCTGGAACAACGCGGGCGGTCTCTTCACGGTTCCGGCAAACAGCTCCTACACGGTAGCGGTTCGCTCGGATATCGCGACGGGTTCCTCGGGCCAGCAGATCGGCGTGAGCCTCGTCTCGGTCTCCTCTAACGGCACGCTCGCTTCGAACGTGAGCTTCCCGATTATGGGCGGCTACCAGACGATCTCGAACGCGAATCTTGCGACTGTTGACTACACCGGAACGCCGTCGCCTTCGCAGACGACCATTAGTCCGCAGAACGACTTCCCGGTCTGGCAGGATACGGTCTCAGTTTCCACCAACCCGGTGAAGCTGACTTCGATGATGTTCACCAACCTCGGCTCGATTGACGGCTCTTACCTCACCAACCTCCGCCTCTATGTAGACGGCGTACAGGTCGGCCAGGCAGTGCCTTCGATGAGCAACAGCCGCACGGTCACCTTCGACCTCACGGCAAACCCGGTTCTGCTCTCGACGCAGAACCATGTGATCAAGGTGCTCGCGAACATCACGGGCGGTGCAAATCGCACCATCCAGTTCTCGGTGCAGCGCAGCAGTGATGCTATGTTCGTCGACAGCCAGCTCAACCAGCCGGTCACGCCGACGTACAACTCCGGCTCAGCGTCTTCAGTGAATGCTGGTCAAATCACGATGAACTCGGTAACGAGCTCGTCGGGTGTGTCGGTCTCGATCGACCCGTCCTCCCCGAACCAAAACGTCGCGGTGGGCGCTTCGAACGTGAACTGGGCGAGCTTCGATATGCTCGCTTCGGGTGAAAACGTAAAGGTCTCCGACCTCTACGTCTACGCCGATGTGTCCGGCGGGGGTGGTCTTAAGAACGGAAAGATCATGGTGAACGGCGTGCAAGCTGGATCCACCCATGACATCGTAAATGGTGTCGGTGGTGCGATAGCGTACGGTTCGGCAACGGACTTCGCACTCGGCTCCTCGCTCATCCTTCCGGCAGGCCAGACGACGGTTGTGAGTGTCTACGCAGATGCGAAGGCCATAGCCAACTCGGCTAACCTTGCAGACAACTCGACGGTCAAGGTCTACCTTGCGGCGGGTTCTTCCAACGCGCAGGGCCAGTCGTCGTACATCTCGACGAATGTTCCGGCGTCTAATGTTGGTGGAAACATCCTCACGGTGACGAACTCCGTGCTCACAGCGACGAAGTACACCGGTTACGGTGATCAGTCGGTGGTTCCGGGCGCGCAGAACGCCAAGCTTGGCGCATTCACGCTCTCGACCGGTTCTACGGAAGGTGTATCGGTTAACACGATACAGCTCACCATGACCGCCGCAGCAGCAGCTTCGACGACGAACTTGACGCTTAAGGATGACGCGACGGGTAACGTGCTTGGCACGATTATCTCGACGCCGTCCACGAGCAACTCGTTTGCGGTGAACCTCGACATCCCGGCTTCCCAGACGAAGACGATTGACGTCTACGGCAACGTCCTCTCGGGCGCTGGCGTCGGCCCGATCCAGCTCACGGTTGGTACAGGCACGACGGGCTCTGGCGATCTGACGGGCACACAGGCAACGATTGCATCCCCGGGAGTTCCGCTCCAGACGATCTCGGTCGGCTCGGGTAGCCTCACGGTTACCACGGGCGCTGGCAATCCGGTGAGCACGAACTACGTCGCTGGTTCCACGATGGACCCGGTCGGCGAGTTCAACTTCGCGGCAAGCAACTCCTCGTACACGGTGCAGAACCTTGCGGTTCTCGTTCCGAACGGTGCGGCCACCTCGGTCACGAGTGTGACGCTCCAGTACAAGGACGTGAATGGCGCAACGCAGACGGTATCGCAGCCGCTTCAGGTTGTAGCCGGAAACGCGTACGCAACGGCGACCTTTACGGGTCTCACGATGTACGTCCCGACCAACGACTCGGCTAATGTTGACGTCTTTGTTGGTATCCCGACGATCTCGTCGGGCGCTACCTCGGGCGCAGCGATTAGCGTGAAGCTCGACACTGGCAACTCGAATACGGCGGTGGACAACACCTTCCGCGCGGTAAACAGCGCTGGCAGCCAGCTCGTCTTTGTGAACTCGGGCACGCCGGTCACGACGGGCAGCGCGTTCTACGTCCGCAAGTCCATCCCGACCTTCGCGATGGTGCCGACGAACAACACGGTGCCTTCGACGGGCTCGCCGCTCTACAGGTTCAGCATTACGGCTGACCCAGCAGGCGCGGTTGAGTGGACGCACTTGGCGTTCAACATCGCGACGACGGGCGGCTCGGTATCCAACATGTACCTGACGAACGATTCGACGGGTAACAGTCTCACGGGTACCAGCTACGGAGTTACTACGGGGACGAAGACTACCTTCGACCTTCCGACGATTAACAACTCCAACGGCCAGCCGAAGTACCAGCAGATTGCTGCGGGTGCAACCCAGACCTACGACCTCTATGGTACGGTCAACGGTTGGCCGACTGGCGCTACGCTTACCATTAGCCTTGCTTCGGACGGTTCGCATGTTGCGAACAACTCGGCCGCAAATATTGCAAGCGGTGGAGCGAATATCGTCTGGTCCGACCGCTCGGCAGTCAACCATTCGACCATCACTCAGGACTGGACCAACGGCTACCTCCTCAAGAATCTCATTAGCGCGGCAGCCAGCTACTCTCACTAGCTAGCCTATTGGAAGGTCTAACCTTCCATAACACCGAACGACTGAATTCTTGAGCGAAAGCTCCAGCTAGGAAATGGCCTAGCATCGGGCGAGTCGGAAACGACTCCAACCCAACAGAAACCGCCCCGACTTTCGGGGCGGTTTCTGTATTCGCTAACGTTTCTGGAAGGTCTGACCTTCCATAGCGAAAAAAACGCTAGTCATGAGACTAGACCCGCAAAAACCGCCTCTTCGGAGGCGGTTTTTGCGTTCCTGGACAAAGCAACCGGCGCCCGTGCGCCGCCGGTTGCTTTGCTGTTTCTGGAAGGTCAGACCTTCCATACAGAAGCAGTGGGTGGAAAGTCGAACCTTCCATGAAAGAATTCGTGTACAGTGTGTATGATGCGTGTCGAACCTTTTGGTGTCGGCTCAATTGTGCACATCATCCAGCGCGGCGCGCGAGGTTCTGAAATTGTTCGAGATGAGGCTGACCGCATCCGCACGGCGCAATCATTTCTGTATTTGAATGATGCACACGTTGATCCGTACTGGCGCGCGTCAGTCTCGAAACTTCCGCCATTTACGCGGCCGGACCATTGGCCTGAACGCAAGCCGCTCGTGCATATTTTGGGGTGGACGCTTCTCGACAACCACTTCCATCTGCTCATCGAAGAGGTGCGGGAAAGCGGTACGGCTAAATTCATGCAGAGACTTTGCGGGAGTTTAGCAATGAGTTTCAATAGAAAGTACCGAGAGCGCGGCAGCCTCTTCCAAGGATCGTATCGCGCGCGAACGGTTACTGAGGACGCGCACTACCAATACCTGGCGTTCTACGTTCTCGTGAAAAATGTGTTCGACATGTATCCGGGCGGGCTGAGTCGTGCGCATGCCGACTTTGGTAACGCGTGGGAGTGGGCAAAACAGTACCCGTATTCAAGCTTCCGGAACGTCATCGCGGGACTAGACTCGCCGATTACCGACGATCCTGCGGGGCTACTATCCAGCATTATTGGCCAAGACGACAGCTACAAGAAAGAAGCGAAAGAACTGCTGGACCTCCATTTGGCTAACAAAGGCGGGGAATTCACTGGCCTCATGCTTGAGCAGTGGTAAGTCTGGAAGGTCAGACCTTCCAGAGCGGCTCCGCCAGCCGGCGTAGGGTAGGCGTGTGGAAGGTTAGACCTTCCAGAGCGGCCAGGGCAACCTTCTTAGAGCGGCCCCAAGCGCGAGGCGCTTGGGGCCGCTCTGCGCGCTCGCAGCGCGCCTCGAGCAGTGGTATGCTCAATGCGATATGGAAAAAAGCAAGAAAACGGGGCTTTGGATAGGACTCGGCGTGCTTGTTCTCGCGGTGCTTGGGGGAGGGGGCTGGTACCTCTCCCGCGGCCACA
>JAJZPB010000020.1 GCA_021811365.1 bacterium | reverse complement strand
CTGAGCTAAGGCGGCACGATGTTCCCGTTGGCACTGATCTTGCTCAAGGACCGTTTGTCACGAATGGCCGTTCGGCCTCCACCAACTGAGCTAAGGCGGCACGATGTTCCCGTTGGCACTGATCTTGCTCAAGGACCGTTTGTCACGAATGGCCGTTCGGCCTCCACCAACTGAGCTAAGGCGGTGTCATCCTTTTTTAGCATACGAGCGCCCAATACGAAAGAGTAACCCCCGCCAGCACGGAGCTGGCGGGGGGCGGTTTCGTCTTGGTGTTGCGTGGTTCAGCTTTGACTTGCAGCAGGTTCCGGTCCCGAAGCCTTCGGGACTGCCGAATCGCCGCTCGTTACCGGCTTCTCATCGGGCTTGTGGCCCGTGCGAGTAGGCGACGGCCCGCACACAACGTCGAAGTCAAAGGGAGTTCGCACAAAATACGGGGAACGGTTCACGCATGCGCTCCTGTTGCTTCTCGTTTCCTCATTGAAACAAGACTGGCTCCGGGTTCTTCCGGAGCCAGTCTTGAGTATCGTTTGGTAGATTAACAATCGCCAAGAGCAGCGCCGGAAGCGTCTTCGGTAAACCAAAAATAACCAGCGTGCGTAAACGACTGCATATACCAAAGATATACCAAAGCACAAAAGCGGCGTCAATGCCGCTTTTGTGGATTCTACGCTGGAGCCGAGAGCCGGGATCGGACCGGCGACCTCCTCCTTACCATGGAGGTGCTCTACCAACTGAGCTATCTCGGCGCTACACAGGCATCCTAACGAACTTGCGTCCGTTTATCAATTTTTAGGCAATCGGATATACCGCAGCGCCATAGAGACCGGAAGCATTGCCGAGACTGGCGCGCCGCAATTCAGGTAGCGGCAGGTCGAACGGGGCACGGCGCTTGAGCGCTGCGGCCACATCAGCGACGCGGAAACCGTTCTCTTCATTCATAAGCGAACCACCCAGTACGATGACCTCAGGCGACCAGTACACGACCGTGTTCCAAAGTCCGATGGCAAAATCCTCGCTCGCCTCGTCCCATGCAGCGCGCGGAATTTCGGGCGGTGGCACGCCGTACGCGCGGGTAAGCATTCGTCCGCCAATGCGCGCCTCGAGCGTCTTTCCGGTACGCGCCTCGATAATCTGATGCCCCGGCTCAAAGCCTTGCGTATGCGGCACGATAAAACCATCTACAACCAGCGTGCCGCCCACGCCCGTGCCGACGCCTATGTAGGCAACTATGCGCGCGCCAACGCCCGCACCTAACCGTGCTTCGCCAACGCCCGCCATATCGGAATCATTGCCGACGAATACCTGCGAGCCGAACCGCTCGCGCAGTTTCGCCCCGAGCGGAAAGTTTTGCCAGGCGGGCAAGTTGGGCGAATGCCCGACTGTGCCGTCGCGCGAGATGACACCGGCGACCCCGCCCACTATCGCCGCAGTGCCACGCCCGCGCATCGTTTCAATTGCGTCGCTCAACTTCTCAAAACCGTCCGCCGCATGCTCCGGCGACGGAATACTTTTTATTTCGGAAATTTGAGCCCCCTCAGCCTGCGCTACCCGCAGATTGGTTCCCCCGATATCGAAAACGATGCGCGTCATATGTTTACAACTGCGCTTTGAACTGTTCGATAAGCGGCACTCTGTCCGGGTCGATGCTACGCGCACGCGCAAGCGCGTGCGCGGCAAGATGCGTTACGTACCATCCGGTCGCGAGCTGCTCGGCGCGCGACCCTTGCCCAAGCGGGAGATTCGCGACCACGCGCGATCGTTCGGACATGAGTCGGGTAAAGAGCGCCATTCGTTGCGAAACACGAGGATCGTCGCTCTGGTCGCTCACGAGCACAAAGCGCGCAAGCCACCCGAGAGCTTCGGGAGCCGCCGTGTCATACGATTGCATCTCATTGTGGTTAAGTTCGGGGAATACATTCGCTGCGGCCGGCATTTTCCCAGTCTCATTCATTTGAATCTTTGCGGCATACGCAAGAAATCCGTTGCGGCGTGAAGCGTAAAAAACGGGGAATGCGTCGGCGAGCGTCTGGGAGAGCGAGTGCGCATCGCGTTCCGCCGTGTGCGCATCGAACGAAACGGATCGCAGCTGTTCTGCGATGTCGTTGCGCTCCAGCAGGCGCACCAGCGCATGCAAAAGATAAAACAGCGCGTCGCGTGGCTGAATACCCGCTGGCACGAGCACGTGCGGAATTCCCTTGTCTTTAGCGAAACGGTCAAGCGCACCTCCCTCGTCGCTGATGACTGCAACCGCGTAGCCGAGTTCATGCGCCGCATGAGCAAAAGAAAGCGTCTCTACAGTGTTACCCGAATACGAGATTGCGACATAAAGCGCGTCGGGGCCTGCGTTCTCCGGAAGGTCGTAATCGCGGTGCGTCTCTATAGCAAACGCAGGGTCGAGAAAGCGCAGCGCATGAGCCGGGAGCGCCGAGCCGCCCATGCCGCCCACAATAACGCGCGCGCGCGGCGCACTGAGCCGACCGACAACCTGCGGTTGCCAGGTGAGCTGCTGCTGAAGTTCGTCGTAGGTCATTTCAAAGTCGAGGTTACGCATCCATCATATCAGTTGCTAGCGCGCTTCGGGTAAAATTGCGCGCTGCGTACCTCTCCCCGGTTTTCTAATCGACGTACGGCGTACTTGCGAAATCCGTTCTAATCGATACGACAAGTGAGTACAAAAAAACGCAGGCCGCCCGTGGCGGCCTGCGTTCTTTTTGTTTCCTGCTAAGCGAAAACTGAACTAGTTATCTCGAGACGATGCGCTGCTGGTTGAACTCTGCTGATGGTCGCTGCTGCTGCCCAGGCTCGCCTGAGCCGAGGTCGACGTTGCCGATGCGTGACCTTCACCTTCAGCCGCGCGGGCTTCTGTAGAAGTTGCAGACGCGTGGTCGCTGCTTGCCGACCCAGACTGGTCGCCAGATTCACACTCTATCTCCATCTCGTGGTCCATGGCACTTTTTGTGTGCGGGCCTACCTCCCCGTAGCCCGTGGTTTGTGGGGTCCCGGTCGACACGATACCCTGCGCCGCTTGCCAGCGCGCGACTGCATCCTCGGTCAGCTTGCCGTAGTAGCCAGAGACAATCCCCTGCGGATAAATGCTTGGGTTTTTCGCGAGAAATGCCTGGAGCTGTTCGACTTCGCTTCCGCTCGAGCCGACACTCAGAGAACTTGAAATCGTTGCACAGGTCGAACTTGCAGAACCCGTCGGATAGGTAATCGAGGGTATGTTTTGAATCGTCGGCGTGCTGGAGCCGGTGCCGGTAAGCACATTCTGGACGTTCCCAATGGTCGTCTGATCGACGCCGAAGGACTGCAACAGACTCAAAATCGAGCTAATCTGCGCGCTCGTGAGTGCTGCTGCACTCGCACCTCCCGCAAACATAAAGAAAGAACCGGCAATGATCGCAACTGCCGCGACCTTTCCTGCGCGCACGCGAAGACTATTTTTCATGACGGGTATTTGGCTGAGTAAGTGCGCAAAAGTGCGCGGTATAATCATAGCATCCGCACGGCGACAACAAACGCGGCCGCCTATGGCGGCCGCGAGGCACGTGAGTCACACGCTCGTTTCGCACGCAACGAGCGTGCGCTGCTCGTCCGTAAGCTTGGGGAGCTGGCCGGTTGCCCGGTACGCCTCCCAGATCGGCTTCCAATCTTTCGGAAATACCTCGAGCACAATTTCATCCACGAACGCGCCTTCGTGAAAGGTGTGCTCTCGGTACCGACCAACAATCTTGTATCCACACTTGATCAGATGTCCGAGACTTCGCGCATTCCATGCTTTTACGCTTGAAGTGACTTTTCTCAGTCCCATTACCAGAAAAGCGTGCCGGAGCAACAGCAGCTTTGCCTCGGTTCCACAGCCGCGCGCTCGCGCAGACGGATCTCCGATAATCGACCCCGTCGTACCCCGACCTTCCGGCCAGCGCGCATGGTGTATACCAGTGTGCCCCACATACCGGTATACACGTTTTTCGCCAGGTTCGTGCAGAAGAATCGCAAACACTTCCTCTGTACCTTTATTTCTGTCAAGAGCGGCTACCCACGCTTCCCAGTTGGACCAGGTATAGGGTGGCCGCTGTAGCGTACCTTCAACGCCCTCCCGTTCGTTCGCCCACCGAAGGAAGTCTTTTCCATACTCCTTTTGCATGAGCGCGAGCGAGACGAGTAACCCTTCATAGGCGATGTAGTGTTCCACGAGATACGTCCTTTCTCTGTTTCGTGCCAAAGATCATGCTCCGCAAAAACCAAAATCCCGGCTTGTGCAGAGCCGGGATTTTTCTACAGTGAGATTTTACTGCTGGGAGAAAAATCGCGGCTCTGCACAAGCAAAAGCGCCAAGATTCGTAATCTTGACCATTCCGAGCGCACAATAACCGCCACAAAAATTCATGGGGGCTACTATACCACATCCATGCCAGCTCGCTAGGAGCGGGTTGACATATACAAACTTGTATACTATGCTTTTCTGTAGGAGGTGCCCCATGCCTGCAGTTGATCGAAACAGGATTGCGAAGCTTATTCGAACCTGGCGTGCGTTCGAAGGGGCGCACGCCGAATCTGCCGAGCGAATCCGCTGGCTTGCCCAAAACGCCTGCGGAGCCATAGCCGAGAAACGCAACCGAGAAACGCTTCTTGCGGACGATACGATACGCTCCTTGCGCAATGACGTTACGCCCATCGCTGGGATGCTTGGCTTTGACGCTCTGGACGACGGCGAGTTCATCTTCTGGGCGACCAGTCTTTGCCTGTATCTCACGGCAGAATAACCAAACTACGAGCCACCCCAGGGGTGGCTCGCCTTTCGTTTGTATTCAGCGTTCTTTTTTAGGCTTCGTTAGGCGCATTCGATTCTGCATAACACGCAGCGAAAAAGGAAGCCACGGCCCAGTCCCGCACAAACTCGCGGTGCTCAAGCGTCTTCTCCGAAAACACTAGGATGTGGCCGCGAGGAATGACTCGGGCATCAACGCCGATGTCCCATGGCACAAATACTGGTCCAGAACTTTCCTTAGGGAAAACACTTGCTGCTTCTGCTTCCTGAGCGACTTTAAGATATACGCGCAGCGTATCGATAAGTGCATTATGCGACCTCCTGCGTGCATGGTCAGCATCTGAGAATTGCTCCATGTCCGCCCTGACTCCTCCGTATGAAAGACGGCGCAACGTATCAAACCGAATAACGGACTGTACGTACCTCTGTACAGCAGTCTGTACCTGTTGCTCACGACCACTCAGCAGTGCAAGTATCCGCATTTCATCTGCGACCGTTTCTGCGCCGTATTTTTCTGCGTCTACACGTAACGCCTGTTTCGCTTTCTCAATGCGCTCCGGCAAGGGATGAAACATACGCTCAAACGTCGGCACGCTTTCCTCTACGTATTCATCAAATAGGTGCCCGACTTCGCACGAGTGGATACGATCATGCAAATGTGCGATGTACTGGCTGTCGTGCTGGCCATTGCGATGCGCGCGAACTGCGCTGTCAACTTCCGCAAGCACTTCTTCCGTCGCTACCGTAGGTAGCGACGGATCTCTTCTGCTTGTATTCGGGTGCTCTTGCGGCTCCGACGACGGCACAGACGACTGAGCCGCAGGCGGTGGTTTATCAATCGGCGACATGCGCGAATTATAGCAAAACAGAACCGCCGGTAGTTCCGCTCAGGATTGGCTCTGGAGTGGACCCGTAGCGCTCAACACGCGCGAAAGGTACGAAAAAGGAATAACTGTGTCGAGTTCGTACCCCGAGCACGGGTAGGTCGATCCTTGCGAAACGACTACAAAACCTGCATCAGCAATATAAAAATTTGATTTGCCCACAAAACTTTCAGAATTACGTGGATCCGTAGGCCAAGGCGTGCAGTCTATTCCGTTCTCGGTTCTACTCGCAGCATTCCGTTCTTGCATGAGAAAGGCCTCGTCAAGATATGTAGCCACTCTTCCACCGTAGTTACTCCCGGGGGTAAATATATCGGTCGGCGTAAGCCGACCGCCGGTTGCCAAGCTAAAAGTCTCATCACTAAAGCTGCTGATTCCATGCGCGGCGCCAGGGTTGTACTCTCCGGAGACAAAGGCGAACGTGATGAACGGATATATCTTGGGCGCATAGTACCCAAGGAATTCGATATCCGCCTGGTATCCATTTGTTTTAGAGGTAGACGGATTCGCCGTAGCTTCTGCGACCGCACCTGAGAAACTTTTAGTGTACTCCTGCTTAATCTGCGCATTAATCCGAGCAATTGCGGGCGAGGTCGTACCGATAATTTGAGGATAGCTTACTGTAACGCGGGGAGCACAACTACCGGTCGATTGCGCTCGTGCGCACCCGGAGGGCGTAAGCGCTTCACGATGAATGATCGTAATCGCAAAACGCGCGGTGCTGGTACTGAAGGTCGGCGGCGGGATGAGAGAAAAATCTGCAACCGCACCGAGCGTTGTCGTGCCGTAATAAAAGTGGGCGCGATCCATGCCCGCATCCTCAAAACCAGGCGTTGGCGAGACAAAGAAGCTACCCGCATCCGCACCGGGAACGCGCACGCCGTTATACAAGACTCCATCGGGGCCGACCACGTAATTCCCTTGCGTGCTTGTTGCGGTCGGCATGTTTTGCGCGCTTGCTTCCCGAGACAGGGCAGGCACTCTTGATATCGCTCCGGCGATGAGCACCCCCGCTGCAACGAGCGTCAGCGCTTCGAAGACGAGCCCTGCCCGAGTGAATCGCATTGTACGTAAAGTATACCTCACGGCGCTCGACCCGCTCCGGCATCAGTCATGCGTTCGCGTCGGCTAAAACATATAGAAGTCTTTTGGGTACTCGAAAAACCGTGGTTACGCGCGCACGCGACGCAGGATCACGTACGCTGCGAGCATGCCTCCGCAAAACCCGGCAGCAGCGCCGGCAAAAATTGCAATCAAGGTATTTGACGTGTTCTGCGGAATACCGTTTTGATTGATTACGACCTTATCGGTCCCATTCTCTTTTAAGACGAGCGTGGGGTTGCCGTTGGTGTCGAGGAGCCGCATAAGCACGGCGGCTCGGCCTTGACTGTCGTTGAGGACGATACCTGGCGCGCCGTCTGGATACAGACCGATGCTGATGCGCGGCACGTCGTGAGAATCGAAAAAGAAAAGTGCGGGCGTTCCCTCTTTCGATGTTGTAAGTTGCGCGGTCGTCGTCCCAGTCGCTGATTTCAGCTCAAAATCAGTTCCCGTAACAGTCTGCGCTGACGCTGCGCTCGGAGCGACCAGCAACACAGCGCCCATCAGGAGCACAAAAGCTGCTTTGTTCATGCCGCAATGGTAGCACTTCTCTGTTCCAGCGCGTCTAGACGCTCGCACCTCGCGAGAAAATTCCGCGTGCACCCGAGAGCGCCCACCCTGACCGGAGAATCACTAAAATACTGAGGATTCCCGTAACGTATTGCGGAATCGTAATCACCTCCCCTGTTTTGAACGCATCGTGAAAAAACAGCGCGTCCACAAATAGAAAACCGGCGATAAGAAGTACGTCGAAGGATCGGCTCATGTCTACTGCAACCAGCAATCTGCCCCGAAGGTTGCCCGTTTACGCGCAAGTCCCATTGCTCAGCGCGCGTGAATAAGGACCCGCTCTCCGCGCTACCGCGACAACGAGAACCTAGTGGCGACGGCCGCGGCGCCAGATGAATGGTGCAAGGTGTAGCAGTTCCGGAAGACGATTGAGGAACGGAATGTACGGGAAGGTAATCAAGATTAGCATGAAGGCTCCCAAAATCTCTCCGGCGATACGGTCGCCGTTCGGATTATCCGGAAGGTCGAACAAGCTGTTTATTGCGCCAAGCGGCGCAAGCCACCACGAACCCGGCGGGAGCTTTGTAAGGCTGCCCGTCTCGTCTTTCGCCATGCCCCACTCCTTGGTATCCATGTTAAGCGTCTTCGCCTTTTCTTCGAACACGTCCATGTCGCTAAGGAAGCGCAGCGTGTACGTATCGTTGCTGCTGGGATGTTCTTGGTCGATAACGGCTGCATAGAGTCCGCTCTGCGCCGCAGGAACGAGCGTGTTCAGTATCACGATAAACGGATTGCCTGCGAGCGCGGCTTCCGGCGAACTCGTGGCACCTGGTGCCGAAAGAGGAATGACTCCACCGTTTGCAACGTACTGCTCTGCCTGAGCCAGACTAGCCGCGTTCTCAGCTGGCGTTGCGCTCGCGAGAATGCTCAGAGCATTGGAACCGCTTGCCTGTCCCGCGAGTGTGGCATACGGCACCGTAACGTAGACCGCGCGGGTGTCGAACGTATACGGATCGATTGAGTCCAGGTAGGTCGCCGTGTCCGACGTGCGATCGTATTCGGCGAGTATATTTCCGGCGACGCGGTCTGGCTGCGACTGCGCCACACTCTGAATCGTAATGGCCGGTACATAGGGCGAGTGGAAGAAAAACGCCATCGTCGCAATAAACACCACAAGCAGGAGTCCGCGCACATACATGATGCGGTGATTTGCTGGTTCCATCGTGTACGGAATATCCTTGCGATACGGCTTCGCTATACCGTAGGAATGCTCAAGCAGGTAGTGCGCGATAAAAAACACGAAAATGAGAAACGGAATGATAGCCACGTGGATTGCAAACTCTTGCAGGTGGCTGAGTGGATTCACCCAGTAACCCAAATAGGCACCGTTCCAAAAGTCGGCGCCCGAGACTGCGCGGAACTGCGACGAGAAGTCTCCGCGCAAGCCGTACCCGAACTCTGTTTGTATGAGCACTAAACAGAAAATAGTCGCGCCAAAGACCCATACCATTCGGCGCGGTTTGCGGAAACCGCTCGTCGTAAAACCGACTAGCCCGTGCAAAATGAGAATGAAGATGAACGCCTGCACCGTCCAAAGATGGAAGCTACGCGCGTAAATGCCTGCGGGCGTAGTGAGCCACCACGTTTGCCCCATGAAAGCGAGCGTGAGCCCCGAGGCGGCGAGGAGCATCAAGCACGTGAGCGCGAGGAAGCCAAGTCCGTAGAAGATGGTATTGCCGTACGACGGCAACCGATGGAAGTACGCCTTGTCGAGCAGTGTCTTGAGCGCGTTGGTTCTCGGTCCGTACTCGTCTGGCTTGCCCTCGCCCAGTTGCATATTCATACGCAATTCATGTCGCTTTTGAAGCCCATTGGTATGCCCGCATAGTGACTCCATACGAACACTGATGCAACCTAGCGCGGTGTACAACACCGCGCGAGAATTTGCAGTCGCCATAGAAATAACGATTGGCGTATGCCTTTTCGGTGAAAATTTCTTCCGACACCTCTTCCGCAAGCGCCTCCTCTGCCTCGACAAGGCGGTGCTTTGTCCAGTCGCCCTTGTTGAAAATCGTTATGGTCGCGAGCCCGGTAAGGACGGTCGTGATCGGGAACGATCACGCTTCTGCCGGGCCATGTGACGCCCAGCACTGAACAAGAGTCAAGCGAAGTGCGACTGCGCAAGGAGATGCTCGAGCAGGTTCCCATCCACAAAGTCGCGAATAAGACGTGCCTCGTGCTCCACGAATTGATCAACCCGCGTGTCATGCAGATCATAGTGATGATGCTCAATCCAGGTCGAACGCACCGTTTGCATCAACAGCAAGCGGAATCCTTCTCGTAGCTCCTCCTCAGAAATTGGATACGCGCTCGCGTACCCTTTCATAAATGCTCGCGCTGTGGCAAGGGCAGCGTTCTCATCGTAGTCACCGGAGAAACTGATGTACAAAATGGACCGCGCAAGCTCGTACGCGCGCGGTGCCATGATTGCCTTCTCCCAGTCGCACACCCCAATAATTTCACGAGTATCCGCCGCAATAAGCAAGTTACCGGCATGGTAGTCCCCATGGATCAGGGTACTATTCACCGGCGTGGGTGCCGAAGTAAATGCCGGTAAATGTGCAAGCTTGAGATCAAGGTACGACAGGAATACCTCGTCGATTCCGGTCGGCTGTGCAATCGCAAGAATTTCTGCGCGTCGATTCTCCAACGTCTCTTGAATTATGTTGGTTTCTTTAAAGGCAAACTGCTGCTTTGTGAGCGCTAGCGGAATCTCTTTACTCCCAGCTTGGTGGATCTGCCCCAAGAGTGCTCCCATGCGAACGTAGTCCTCGGCCCTGTAGTTGTGCGTGCGATCACTCTCAATAAACGGGTAGACGCAGTAAACGCTACCGTCGTATGTGGCACACCTTTCCCCTGACGTCGAAGCGCGCATACATACCGCCGGTATACCACGTTCGCGCATGAAGGTTTCAATAAGCACAACTTCTGGTACGCGATCTTTTGCCTTATCCCGAACATGCTTTACGAAAAATTTCCCAACATTCGTGCGGAGTATGTAGTTTCTATTCAAAACGCCCTCCGTACTCTCGGCTATCTCAAGAACGTCCCCGAGCTGGAAATCCGCACACAACTTCGTGAGGTGTTCAGGGTTCATA